>DATHZU010000070.1:0-23435 GCA_035458445.1 Thermohalobaculum sp.
ATCCGGGTCTGGTTGGCGAAGTCGTAATAGGCGGGCTTGTCGTCGATGAAGACCTGCCCGTCGAAGCGCCAGCGCTCCTGGTCGTCGAAGGCGCCGAGACACATCACGTAATGGTCGTTCTCGACGATCCGGTAGAACAGATTTGTGCCGCAGGTCGTGCAGAAACCCCGCTCAGCCCAGTCGGACGAGCGGTAGCGGCCGATCCGGTCCTCGCCCTCAAAACGTACCGCCGCAGCCTCGACGGCGAAAAGCGGCCCGCCGGCCCAGCGCCGGCACATGCCGCAATGGCAGGCGCCCATCGCCTCTGGGACCTCCTCGGCGGTGAAAGTGACCGCCCCGCACAGGCAACTTCCAGTCAGCGCCATCGCATCATTCTCCCTTCAGGCCCGGATATCGGGTGAAGAAGTCGTCGCCGGTCGAGATCCGGGTCAGCGGCGCCAGGTCGTAATAGCCCGGTTTCTCGTCGATGAAGACCTGGCGTGTCAGCTCGAAGCCTGACTGATCGTCGAAGGCGCCGACCGCCATCATGTAGCGGTCCTCCTTGATCATCCGGTAGAACAGGTTGCTGCCGCACTGCCTGCAGAACCCGCGCTCGGCCCAGCCGGAGGAGCGGAAGCGGCCCAGATTCTCGGCGCCCTCGAAGCGGACGGATTTCGCCGCCAGCGCAAAATAGGGACCCGACGCCCAGCGCCGGCACTGCCCGCAATGGCAGGCGCCGATCCCGTTCCCGGCTTCGGCGGTGAAGCGCACAGCGCCGCAGAGGCATCCGCCGGACTGTGCCATCAGAGCTCCTCCCCGGGAACGAACATGTTTTCGGCCTCGTATTCGGCCGCTGTCACCCTCGGGTGGCCGCCGGCGAGCGGCACGCAGGCGAAGGCGCGGTCGGCGTAGACCTCGCGGGTGAGCGGGAAATCCTTCGCCGCGTCGAACAGGCCCGGCGTCAGATCGTAGGACTTGCCGTCGTCGCGAATCCAGAGGTGACTGCCGCAGGTGCCGCAGAACGCGCGCTCGGCAAAGGGCGACGAGCGGTAGGTCCTGACCGGGCCCGAGGCCTCGACCGAGTCCGCCATCATGCCCCAGAACGGCGCGCCGCCCCATCGGCGGCACATCACGCAATGGCAGGCGGAAGCCTCGGGCACGATTCCGGTCGCGCGGAGGGTGACCGCGCCACAGAGGCAGCGTCCAGTCATGGTCATCGCATGTCCCCCGGTTTCCGGGTCATCACCGGGCTTGACCCGGTGATCCAGCGCCGAGCGCCGCCAGAGCGACTGGATTGCCGGGTCAGGCCCGGCAATGACACTAGCGGTTGATGTCGTCCCACAGATCCCTCCATTCGGGATTGCCTTTTTCAATCAAGTCCAGCTTCCACCTGCGTGGCCATTTCTTCAGCGACTTTTCGCGTTGAATTGCAAATTCCGGGCTGCCGAAGGCTTCGTAATGTACGAGCTGGTGAACGCAGTAGCGCTTGGTGAACCCCTCGGTCATCCCATTCCTGTGCTCCCAGACACGCCGGATCAGATCGCTCGTCACTCCTATGTAGATAGTCCCGTTTCTCCTGCTCGCGAGGATGTAGACCCACATCTGTTTGCCCAGATCCATCCTCCCACTGCTCATACTTGCCGGGCTCGGCCCCGCAATTCAGACTGGATGCCCGGGTCAAGCCCGGGCATGACAAGCTACACGTCACTCCGCTGCCACCTTCGCTGCGCCGTACAGCCGGTCTGCAATCGCGTCCGCCGCCTCGCGCCCGTCGCGGATCGCCCAGACCACCAGCGAGGCGCCGCGCACGATGTCGCCCGCCGCGTAGACCCCGGGGATCGAGGTTGCATGGGTGCGGAAATCGGCCTTCACGGTTCCCCAGCGGGTTACCTCCAGCCCCTCGGCGTCCCAAAGGCGCACCAGTTCCTCGGGCTCGAAGCCCAGCGCCTTGATCGCCAGCTCGCAGGGCTCGGTATAGTCCGAGCCTTGCACAGGCTCCGGCGCCTGCCTGCCGGTGGAATCCGCCGCGCCCAGGCGCATCTTCGACGCCTTGACGCCGGTGACCCTGTCCTTGCCGGTAAAGCCCTTCGGCGCCGTCAGCCAGACGAACTCGACGCCCTCCTCCTCGGCGTTCATCACCTCGCGCATCGAGCCCGGCATGTTGGCGCGGTCGCGGCGGTAGAGGCATTTGACGCTGACCGCGCCCTGCCGGACCGCGGTGCGGACGCAGTCCATCGCCGTGTCGCCGCCGCCGATGACGACGACGCGCTTGCCTTTGGCGTCCAGTTCGCCGGAGTCGAACTCGGGCACATCGTCGCCGAAGCCCTTGCGGTTCGAGGCGGTCAGATAGTCGATGGCCTGGACGATGCCGCCCAAGCCCGCGCCCGGGCCGCCGATGTCGCGGGTCTTGTAGACGCCGGTGGCGATCAGCACCGCGTCATGGGTCTCGCGGATCCCGGCGAAGCCGATGGTCTCGCCCACATCGCAGTTGTAGACGAACTTGACGCCGCCCGCTTCCAGCTGGGCATTGCGGCGCATCACGATGTCCTTCTCCAGCTTGAAGCCGGGGATGCCGTAGGTCAGCAGCCCGCCCGCGCGGTCGTAACGGTCGTAGATGGTGACCTGAAAGCCCATCCGGCGCAGCCTGTCGGCGGCGGCGAGGCCCGCCGGGCCGGCGCCGATGATGCCTATGGATTCGGTGCGCTCGGCGGCGGGGCGGATCGGCTCGATCCAGCCTTCCTCGAAGGCGGTGTCGGTGATGTATTTCTCGACCGCGCCGATGGTGACGGTGCCATGGCCCGACTGCTCGATGACGCAATTGCCTTCGCACAGCCGGTCCTGCGGGCAGATCCTGCCGCAGATCTCCGGGAAGGTGTTGGTCGCCTGGCTGATCTCGTAGGCCTCGCGCAGCCGCCCCTCGGCGGTCAGCTTCAGCCAGTCCGGGATGTTGTTGTGCAGCGGGCAGTGGTTCTGGCAGAAAGGCACGCCGCATTGCGAGCAGCGCGATGCCTGGTCGGCGGCCTTCGCGGCGGCGTACTCCCGATAGATCTCGCCGAAATCGTGCGCCCGCTCGTCCGCGGCGCGCTTTTCGGGCATCTCGCGCTCCAGCGAGATGAATTTCAGCATCTTCTGCACCATCGGTCGTTCCGTATCCGGGGGTTGCCGGGCCGCAGGCCGGGACGCGACTCGCCCCGCCCGGTGTCTCGGAAATTCTGACTAGCCGATGCGTGTCGAAAAATAAAGTCAATTGTGCTGTCCTATTTTCAACTTTTTCGTACCGCAGGGAGGCGTGGCTTGAAACAATCACCAAAACTCAGGCAACATTGCTGACCTAACTACCCTCTTGCATGGCCTGCGCCAGCGGCTAGGAGTGGTCGGCCGCTGCTGAAAACCGGACCTGCCCATGGACATACTCGACATCGTCGCCCTGGCCCTGATCCAGGGAGTCACCGAGTTTCTGCCGATCTCGTCGTCGGGGCATCTGATCCTGTGGCCGCTGCTGACCGGGCGGGCGGATCAGGGGCTGATGATGGATGTGGCCGTCCATATGGGCACGCTGGCGGCGGTCTGTGTCTATTTCCGGGCCGATTTCGCCCGCTTGCTGGCAGGCTTCGCCGATGTGCTGCGCGGGCGCTGGAGCACCCCGGCGGCGCGGCTGTTCTGGTTGATCTCGCTGGCGACGGTGCCGGCGGTGCTGGCCGGGCTGGGGCTGAAGCTGGCCGGGGCGACCGAGTCCTTACGCGCGGTTTCGGTGATCGGCTGGGCCACGCTGCTGGGCGCCGGGCTGCTGTGGTGGGCCGACCGCGTGGGTCCGCAGCATCGCGCGGGCGGCGACTGGCGGCTGTCGGACGCGGTGGCCATGGGACTGATGCAGGCGATTGCCCTGATCCCGGGCACCAGCCGGTCGGGCATCACGATGACCGCGGCTCGGTGGCTGGGCTTCGAGCGGACCGAGGCGGCGCGGCTGTCGCTGCTGATGGCGATCCCGGTAGTTCTGGCCGCCGGGACGCTGGAGACCGCCGAGTTGGTCGGCAGCGGCGACTTCGCGTTGACCCGCGAGCTGGCCCTTGGCGCTGGGCTCTCCTTCGTCGCAGCGCTGGCGGCGCTGACGGTGATGATGCGCATGTTCCGGCGCGAATGGACGATGATGCCCTTCGTGCTCTACCGGGTGGCGCTGGGCTTGGCGCTGCTGGCGGTGGCCTACGGCTGAGCGATCAGTCGGCCAGGCAGCCGGCCAGCCCCTCGGCTATACCCTCGAGCAGGTCTGGATAAAGCTCCGGCCCCGGCTTCAGGCTGGCGCCGAGGGGATCGAGGACGGCGGCGCGTATGGCCGTGCCCTCGGCCACCGTCGCCACCAGACGCGCGGGGAACTGCGGCTCGGCGAAGAGGCAGCGCGCGCCGGTCTCTGCGATATGCGCCCGGATTGCGGAGAGCCGGGCCGGGCCGGGCGGCCGGGCGCTGCTCAGCGCCACGGCGCCTGCGGCCTCGATCTCGAAGCGGTTCTCGAAATAGTGGAAGGCGTCGTGGAAGACGATGAAGGGCCGCCCGCGCAGCGGCGCCAGCCGGGCGGCGATCCGGGCAGACACCGCATCCAGCTCCGCCTCCGCCGCGGCAGCGTTGGCTTGGTAGAGGGCGGCGTTGGCCGGGTCTACCTCTTCCAGCGCCTTGGCGATCTCGGCCAGCCACAGCCTGGCGTTCTCCGGGTCCAGCCAGAGGTGGGGGTCGATCTCGTCCTCTGGCGCGTCCGCGCTGCCATGGTCATGTTCGGCGAAGGCGGCGCCCTCTCGCAGCTCCAGCCGGGTCAGGCCGGGCGTGCTGTCGAGCCGCAGCACCTGCGCCTCCGCCGCCAGCACCTCCAGCGTGCGGTCGAGCCAGGGCTCGAGACCGGGGCCGATCCGCACGACCAGCGCCGCGCGCTGCAGCGCGGCGGCATCCGAGGGGCGCAGAGCATGGTCGTGCGGCGACGCGCCCGGCGGCAGCAGCAGGCGGGGCGTGCCTGCGCCCTGCATCACCCGGGCGGTCAGCGCATGCACCGGGGCGATGCTGGCCGCAACCTCGGGCGCGGCTGCGGCCGGGAGCGGGATCAGCAGAACAAACAGCAGAAGGACAATGCGCATCGGGTTTCACGGTTGCGTCGGGGCCGGAGTTCGCGTATCAGATTTGTTACTCTATAACAACTGCAATGTTATGACATAACACACATGCCCGATACCGCCCTCGCCTTCGCCGAGCACGACCACCGCCGCTGCCGCACCGCGCTGCTCGAGGAACTCGGCCGCGCCGCCAGGGCGCGCGGGCTGCGCCTGACCCCGGCGCGGGTGCGGGTGCTCGAGATCCTGTCCGAGGCGCACCGGGCGATGGGGGCCTACGAAATTCTCGACCGGCTGAAGGCCGAGGGTCTGGGGGCGCAGCCGCCGGTCGCCTACCGGGCGCTCGATTTCCTCATCGCCGCGGGTTTCGTCCACAAGGTCGAGCGGCTGAACGCCTATGTCGCCTGCTGCCATCCCGAGGATGGTCACGGCGACGCTCAGGGCCACCAGAACGGCGCCTGCTTCCTGATCTGCGCCACCTGCCGCAAGGTGGCCGAGGTCGAGGACGGGGCGCTGGAGATCGCCGTCGCCCAGGCCGCCGCCGGGCGCGGCTTCGCCATCCGCCGCACGGTGCTGGAGATCGAGGGCACCTGCCCGGCCTGCCGCGGCGATGGGACGGCTTCATGAACCAGCCCCTGGCAGTGCCGCCTCTGGTCGAGGCCGCCGGCCTCGGCTTCAGCGACGGGGCAAAGCGTATCCTGTTCGACATCGACCTGGCGATCCGCCCGGGCGAGATCGTTACCATCGTCGGCCCCAACGGCGCCGGCAAGACCACGCTGCTGCGCGCCCTGATCGGGGCGCTGAAGCCCAGCCGGGGCGCGGTGCGGCGGCGGCCTGGCCTGACCATTGGCTACACGCCGCAGAAGCTGGCGATCGACCGCTCGATGCCGATGACGGTGGACCGGTTCCTGGCGCTGGGCGGCAAGGCCGGCCCCGCCGACCGGGACGCGGCGCTGGAAGCCGCCGGGATCGGCGGCCTGGCCGCTGCGCAGGTCACCGATCTCTCCGGCGGCGAGTTGCAGCGCGCGGCACTGGCCCGGGCGCTTCTGCGCCACCCGGATCTGCTGGTGCTGGACGAGCCGACCCAGGGCCTGGACCAGCGCGGCGAGGCCGCGTTCTACCGGCTGATCGAACGGGTTCGGCGCGAGACCGGGGCGGGAATCTGCATGGTCAGCCACGACCTGCATGTGGTGATGAGCGCCTCCGACCGGGTGATCTGCCTGAACGGCCATGTCTGCTGCGAGGGCGCGCCGCTGCATGTCTCGGGATCGCCCGAGTACCGGGCGCTGTTCGGGCTCGGCACGCAAGGCGCGCTGGCGCTCTACCGCCACGAGCATGATCATGGGCATGACCACGGGCACGAGCATGGGCACGAGCATGGCGAGACGCATTGATGGGAAGGGTCCGGATGCGCACCCCCTCCCTAACCCTCCCCCCAGCGGGGGGAGGGAACATGCCGCGCCGGGATGGCAACCGGCATTGCAACAATCGCGACGGTATCCCCTCCCCCCGCTGGGGGGAGGGTTAGGGAGGGGGTGCGAGGCATGACCCTGTTCGACGATTTCCTGGTCCGCGCCGCGCTGGCCGGAATCGGCGTCGCGCTGGTGGCCGGTCCCTTGGGCTGCTTCGTGGTCTGGCGGCGCATGGCCTATTTCGGCGACACGGTGGCCCATGCGGCGCTGCTGGGGGTGGCGCTGGCGCTGGCCTTCGAGACCGGGGTGATCCCCGCCGTCCTGGCGGTTGCGGTGGCCGTGGCGCTGGCAGTGGCGGGCGGCACCGGGCGGCGCTATGCGGCGGACACCCTGCTGGGCGTGCTGGCTCATGGGGCGCTGGCCGTCGGGCTGGTGGTGCTGTCCTTCCTGCCCGGCGGGCGCGGCGACCTGTCGGCCTGGCTGTTCGGCGACATCCTGGCGGTCGGCCGGGGGGACCTGGCGCTGATCTGGGGCGCGGCGGGGCTGGCCGGGCTGGGGCTGTGGCTGGGCTGGGCGCGGCTGCTGAACTCGACCCTGAACGAGGAGCTTGCGGCGGCCGAGGGCGGCGATCCGGCGCGGGACCGGCTGCTGCTGACCCTGGCACTGGCGCTGCTGGTGGCGGCGGCGCTGAAGGTGGTCGGCGCGCTCCTGATCACGGCCCTGCTGATCCTGCCCGCGGCCGCGGCGCGGCCCCTGGCGCGCACGCCGGAGGCCATGGCCCTGGCTGCGGCGGCGATCGGCGCGGCGGCGGCGCTGGGCGGGCTGGGGCTGGCCTGGACCGCCGACAGCCCGGCGGGACCCTCGATGGTGGTGACCGCGCTCGGGCTGTTCCTGATCACAAATCTGATGCGCCGGGCGTGAGCGGCGGCGGTTATTGTCTGCCAACCGGCGGCACGATATGCAGGAGCCCCGCCCGCGGGACTTGTATTGGAAGGCTCTGCGCATGACCGGCGACACGCCCACCACCCACCGGCTGATGGAGGCCGTCGATGCGACCTGGCCGCCGGCCGAGTTCCGCGAGAGCGGTCCCTGGCTTCTGCGCCGGGGCGCGGGCGGCGGCCAGCGGGTCTCGGCGGGGTCGACCGAGGATCAGACGGCCGATCCGGCCCTCGCCGAACCGGCGATGCGCGCCTGGGGCCAGCTGCCGCTGTTCCGGATCACGCCCGATCAGGCGGAACTGGACGCGCGCCTGGCGGCGGCGGGATATGCGGTCAAGGACCCGGTGGCGCTGTATGCCACGTCGGTCGCGGCGCTGAACGACGGGCGCGACGAAACGGTGACGGTCTTCCGCGTCACCTCGCCCCTGGCCATCGTCGACGAGATCTGGAGCGCGGGCGGGATCGGGCCGGGCCGCCGGGCGGTGATGACCCGGCCTGCGGGACCACGCATCACCCTGCTGGCCCGGGCCGACGACCGGCCGGTCGGCGTGGCGTTCGTGGCCATCGATGACAATATCGCCATGATCCACGCCATTGAGGTGGTGGCCAACCATCGCCGAAAGGGGGCCGGCGAGATCCTGCTTAGGGGTGCTGCCAGCTTCGCCGCCGAGAACGGCGCGGATTGGCTGGCGCTGGCGGTGACCGAGGCCAATGCGCCGGCGCGTGCGCTGTACGAGAAGCTGGGCATGCGGCTGGCCGGGGGATACCACTATCGCGTGAAGGCGGACTGAGATGACCTTTCCCAAGACCACGGCGCTGGACCTGGCGCCCCCCGACCCGCTGCCCGACGAGGTGGCGGCGCTGTTCGCCAAGTGTCAGGAGAAGCTGCGGCTGGTGCCGAATGTGCTCGTGGCCTACGCGCACAACCCGGACAAGCTGCGCGCCTTCAGCCAGATGTACAACACGCTGATGCTGTCCAAGGGCGGGCTGACCAAGCTGGAACGCGAGATGATCGCCGTCGCCGTCTCGGCGGTGAACCGGTGCTGGTACTGCCTGGTGGCCCATGGCGCGGCGGTGCGGGTGATGTCCGGGAATCCGGAACTGGGCGATGCGCTGGCCCTGGATCACCGCTTCGCCAACCTCTCGGCCCGCGAGCGGGCGCTGGTGGATTTCGCCCGCAAGCTGACGCTGACGAGCTCCGAGATCGGCGAGGCCGACCGCGCCCTGCTGCGGGCCCAGGGCCTGACCGATGCCGATATCTGGGACGCCGCCGAGGTCGCGGCGTTCTTCAACATGACCAACCGGCTGTCGAGCGCCGTGGCGATGGTTCCCAACCCCGAATACCATCTCCAGGGAAGGGAGGGCTGAGGGATGCGCCGCGCCATGTCCCTGATCCTGGCGGCCGCCCTGGCGGGCGGCGCGGCGGCGGCGCAGGAGGAGCCCGAGGTTCCCGACCCCGGTGCACCTTTGGGCGCGGTGCCTACCGCCCATGTCGACCGGCCCTTCGACCGCTATGCCCTGCCGGTGGCGCCGTTCGGGGGCGACGATGCGGCGCTCGACGAGGTCGAGGGGCGGGTGATCTGGACCGGCTACCGGCTCGACGATCCCGAGGCCAGCGCGGCCGAGGTGATGGCCGGCTACCGCGGCAGGCTCGAGGCGCTGGGATTCACCCCGATGCTGGATTGCGCCGATGCGGCCTGTGGCGGGTTCGACTTCCGGTTCGGGGTGCAGCTGCTGCCCGCCCCGGCGATGTTGCTGGACGCCGCCGACTTCCGTCAGCTTTCGGCGCGCCGCGAGGGTGAAAGCGACAAGCCGACCTTCGCATCGGTCCTGGTCAGCCGGGTGCTGAGCGCGATCCATGTGCAGACGGTGCTGGTATTGCCGGCCGAGGCCGCCCGCGGTGCCGCGCCGCTCGAAGACCTAGCCGCGGCGGCCGCGCCGCGCATCCTGCCGCAGGACGAGGCGGTGTTGAAGGAACGGCTGACCGCTCAGGGCCATGTCAGCGTGCGCGGTCTGGCGTTCGAAACCGGCGGGGCGGCCCTTTCGGCTGAGTCCGCGCCGGCGCTGGAGGTCACCGCGAAGCTGTTGCAGGCCAATCCGGAGATGTCGATCCTGATCGTCGGACACTCCGACAACACGGGCGCGCTGGAGGCCAATATCGACCTGTCGCGGCGGCGCGCCGAGGCGGTGCGGACGGCATTGATCGGTCTCGGCGTCGCGCCGGGCCGGCTGGAGGCGCATGGCGCGGGTTTCCTGGCCCCGGTCACCACCAACACCACCCCCGAAGGCCGGGCGATGAACCGGCGGGTCGAGCTGGTCCTGCGCTGAGCGCGGCCCTAGCCAGCGCCGGTCGCCGGTGCTACCCCGGGTGCCGAGGGACCATGGCGCAGAAATCCGACAGCAGCACCCGCAAGAGCGGTCCGCGGCGCGCCCTGCGCCGGCTGGCGTTGTGGCCGCTGCGGATGGCCGGCTATGCGGTGATCGCCGCGGTCCTGTGGGTTGCGTCCTACACCGTGATCGACCCGCCCGGCGGCTATTTCATGGCCAGCGAATGGGTGCGGCTGGGGGGCATCCAGCGCCAGTGGCGGGACATGGAGGCGATCTCGCCCGACCTCGCCCGCGCCGTCATGGCCGCCGAGGATGCCGGATTCTGCGATCACTGGGGCCTGGACACCGCCGCGATCCGCAAGGCGCTGGAGGCGAAGGGCAAGCGGCTGCGCGGCGCCTCGACCATCAGCCAGCAGGTGGCCAAGAACGTCTTCCTGTGGCACGGCCGGTCCTGGCTGCGCAAGGGGCTGGAGGCGGGCTTCACCGTGGTGATCGAGACCCTTTGGACCAAGCGCCGCATCCTGGAGGTCTACCTGAACACCGCCGAGATGGGCACCGGCATCTTCGGCGCCGAGGCCGCCGCGCGGCATTATTACGAGCGCAGCGCCGCGGAGTTGACCCTGGCGCAATCCGCCCGCCTGGCGGCGATCCTGCCCGACCCCCGGAACCGCGACCCGCGCCGCGGCACCGACTTCATGCTGCGTCGGTCCCAGGCCATCGTTACTGGCGCCGAAACCCTGGAAGCGGAAGGCCGGGACCGCTGCATCGAATGATCCAGCCGGGCGGCGGTCACTCGGCGGCCTGTTGCGCGGCGCCCACCTCTTCTAGCAGCCAGTCGCTGAAGGCCGCGATATGCGGCTCGGCCAAGCGATCCGGGTGTCCGAACAGGAAGTATCCGGTGTTCTCTTTCAGCACGAAGTCGAACGGTGCAACCAGCGCGCCGCTCCGCACCTCGTCGGCAAAAAGCATCAGGTCGGCGATGACCACGCCCATGCCGTGGATTGCGGCCTTCACGGCGAGTTCCATGCTGAGGAAGGTCGATCCACCCTCGGGATCGACCGACCGGACACCCGCGGCTGCAAGCCATTTCTTCCAGTCCGACTTATCGACGTAGGAATGCAGCAGGTCGAACCGGACCAGATCCTCTGGAGTCAGCAAAGGGCCGGCCGCGCCGAGTAGCGATGGGGCACAAAGGGGCGTCAGCGCTTCGCGTTGCAACAAACGGAACTCCATCCCCGGAGGTCGGTGCTCGAGCGCCATATAGCAGCATACCCCAAGGTCGAATTGGCCGCTGAAGATGTTCTCCCACTCCTTGAACTCGGCGTCATACCGGATCGGGGAACCAAGCCCCTGGCGATTGTATTGCATGACCTTCGCGATAAGCAGGCGCAGCGCGATCGTTTCGGGCAACACGATCCGGATTTCCTCCGCGGACCGCGCGACCTGCCGCACGGCGCCCTCCAGGTCGCGGAACGCCTGGGTCAAGTGCGGAGCCAGCGCCCTGCCCTTCGCGGTCAGCCGGAGACCACTCGGCAGCCGCTCGAACAGAGCCACTTCCATGTCCTGCTCGACCAGCTTGACGAAGCGGCTGATCGCACCGGGCGAGACGTTCAACTCCTCGCCCGCGCGCTTGAAGCTGGCGTGGCGGGCGGCGGCCTCGAAGGCTCGAAGGGCGTTGAGCGGAGGCTGGCGCATGGGGCTCCTTCCAGGCTCAGTTTTCCTGAGTCTAACCCGAAAATAGCTTGGTTTGTAGACTGCTCCGGGCAGGCGTATTCAGGAACCCTCGGCAAACCCTGGACCGACAGGCGAGGCAGAAAATGGAAATGATCGCACAACGACTCGGTAGCGGACTCCGTACCATCGCCGGATATCCTAGCCGCCTCTACGCCCGCTGGCTGGAAATGCGGGCGCTCTGGCGCAAGCGCCGGGAGACGCGCTTCGAACTGGAGCGGCTGGCCCAGACCGGAGCCTGGCTGATTTCCGATATCGGACTGACGCGGGAAGAAGCCGAAAACGAGGCGCAAAAGCCCTTCTGGATCGGGTGATTGCTGCGCCGAAGCTGAATCATCCGGGCAACGCCTTGTGTCAAATTCTCTCTACGACGCGCGCATAGTCTTGCGCCGGGGCAGCGGCTTCGGCACAGAGGTGGCGGGCAGTCAACGAGAGAAAATCACCGTATGTTCCGACTCTATCACCTCCCGCTCTCACCCTTTTGCCGCAAGATCCGTCTGGTGCTGGCCGAGAAACGGCTGGAGGTGGAACTGATCGAGGAGCGCCCGTGGGAGAACCGGATGGATTTCCTGCGGCTGAATCCGGCGGGCAAGGTGCCGGTGCTGATCACGCCACAGGGCCAGGCGCTGGCTGAATCCACGGCGATCTTCGAGTATCTCGAGGAAACCGTCCCCGAGCCTCCATTGCTGCCGAAGGACCCGTCGGCCCGGGCCGAGGCGCGCCGGCTGACCGGCTGGTTCGACGACAAGTTCAACCGCGAGGTCACCGACAACCTGATCTTCGAGCGGGTGACCAAGCGCATCGCCAGGCTGGGCTATCCCGACGGAGCCTGCCTGAAGGCCGGGGCCAAGAGCATCCGGGTGCATCTGGACTACATGACCTTCCTGCTCGAGGGCCATAACTGGCTGGCCGGGCCGCGCCTCAGCATCGCCGACATCGCCGCTGCCGCGCATCTGAGCTGTCTCGACTATGTGGGCGATATCCCCTGGGAGGAATACCCGGCGGTGCGCCACTGGTACGCAGTGATGAAGTCGCGCCCCTGCTTCCGGGGCCTGCTGGCCGACCACCTGCCCGGCATCCCGGCGGTGGGGCATTACGCGGACCTCGATTTCTGAGCCTCGGTCACCCCCCTTTCCGCTCCGCCCGGCATCGTTCATAACGGGGCGCATGCCGGACCCGGTCCCCGATCTGCGTGCCGCACTGCAAGCCGAAGCCCGCGCCCTGGGCTTCGCGGGCTTCGCCGTGACGCGGCCGGACGCAGTGGCGGCGGCGGGCGCCAACTTGCGCCGATGGGTTGCCGGCGGGCAGCATGGCGACATGGGCTGGATGGCCGAGCGGCTGGCGTGGCGCGCCGACCCCTCGGCGCTCTGGCCGGAAGCGCGCGCGGTGATCATGCTGGCCGAGCCCTACACGCCCGAGGGCGACCCGCTGGCAGTGCTGGACCGGCCCGATCGCGGCGGGATCAGCGTCTACGCCCAGGGACGCGACTATCACGACGTGGTGAAAAAGCGCCTCAAGCGCCTCGGGCGCTGGCTGATCGAGCGCGCGGGCGGCGAGATCAAGGTTTTCGTCGACACCGCGCCGGTGATGGAGAAGCCGCTGGCGGCGGCGGCCGGGATGGGCTGGCAGGGGAAGCACACCAATCTGGTCTCGCGCGACCTGGGATCCTGGTTCTTCCTGGGCGCCGTCTTCACGACGCTTCCGCTGCGGCCGGATTCGCCGGGCGCCGATCATTGCGGCGCCTGCCGGCGCTGCCTCGATATCTGCCCGACCGCCGCCTTCCCGGCGCCCTACCAGCTCGATGCCCGGCGCTGCATCTCGTATCTCACGATCGAATTGAAGGGTCCGATCCCCCGCGCGCTGCGCCCGCTGATCGGTAATCGCATCTACGGCTGCGACGACTGTCTGGCCGTCTGCCCCTGGAACAAGTTCGCCCAGGCCGCCCATGCGGCCAACGCCCCGCGCGAGGGCACGGAGGCGCCGCTGCTGGCCGAGCTTGCGGGCCTGGACGATGCCGCGTTCCGCGCCCGTTTCGCGGGTTCGCCGGTGAAGCGGGTCGGGCGCGCCCGGTTCATCCGCAACGTCATGGTGGCGATTGGAAATTCAGGCGTTCCGGGGCTGGCGGCGGCGGCGCGGGCGGGGGCGGCGGACGCCGACCCGCTGGTGCGCGCGCATGCGGTCTGGGCCTTGTCGCGGCTGCTGTCGAAGGCCGAGTTCGAAGCCGCGATGCGGGACGACGAGGATGCCTCGGTCGCCGGGGAATGGCGCCAGGGTCTGGCCGATCTCAGCCGCCTGCCTCCAGCTTCTGCATCCTGAGCCGCGCCGCCGCGCCGACCGGTCCGTCGCGGTCGAGCTCGACCGCTCGCAGCCAGGCCGCGCGCGCCGCGTCCTTGTTGCCGCCTGCTTCCTCCAGCGCCCCGCGCTCGAGCCAGACCGTGGCGGACTCCGGCGCCAGCGCCTCGGCCCGCCGCAGGTCTTCGCGGGCAAGGTCGAGCTGCCCCAGCCGGCGCCGGGCGCTGGCTCTCAGCGCCAGCAGCTCCGGGTCGGGCTCGCCATGGGCCAGCGCGCCGTCCAGGTCTCCCGCAGCCCCCGCCCAGTCCTGCAGCTCGGCTTTCACCTGCGCCGACAGGGTCAGGGCGGCCCGCGGGTCGGTCGCCAGCCGGAGCGATCGCCGGACGGCATCCTGCGCTGCCTCCAATGCACCGATCCCCATGTAGATTCGCCCCGCATCGATCAGCAGCTCGGCGCGCACCGAATCCGGGAGCGTCCGGTCGCCGGTGGCGATCTCGACCAGCTGCTCGGCCGCCCTCTGGTCCGCCCCCAGCGCCAGCAAGGCCAGCGCCCGGCAGTGCCCGGCTGCGGCGCCGCCCCCGGCGCGGACCCATTCGGCCGCCTCCATCTCGGCGCGGGCGGGGTCCTCGGTCAGCAATTCCAGGCAGGCCTCATAGGTCTGGGCCGACGCGGTCGGCGCGGAAAGGCAGAAAGCCGTCACAAGGGACGGAAACATCCTTCGCATCTGGTTCATCCCGCCTTATCCTTTCCGGAGGTATATGCATTCCCTGGGTCCGGGCGGACCGGACCCTAGCCGAGAGAGTGTCGTCCCGCCATGGCCAAGAACCCCGTCCTGCTGAGTTTCGGCCACGGCTATTCGGCGCAGGCGCTGGCCCGCCGCCTGATGGCCAAGGGCTGGAAGGTGATCGGCACGACCCGGTCCGAGGAGAAGGCGGCGGCGATCCGTGCCACCGGTGCCGAGGCGGTGATCTGGCCGCCCGTCCGCCCGGGACCGCTGCTGGACCGCGCGACGCATGTGCTGGTCTCGGCCGCGCCCTCGGCGGCGGGCGATCCGGTGCTGCATCACTGCGCGGGCGCGCTGGGGGCGCGGGCGGATCAGTTCGACTGGCTGGGATACCTGTCGACCACGGGTGTCTATGGCGACCGGGGCGGGGACTGGGTGGACGAGAGGTCGGACTGCTCGCCGGCGACCGAGCGGGGCAGATGGCGGCTCGCGGCCGAGCGTGAATGGCTCGCCTACTGGCACGAGGCCGGGCTTCCGGTGCATGTCTTCCGGCTGGCGGGCATCTACGGTCCGGGCCGGGGGCCGTTCGAAAAGGTCCGCGACGGCAGCGCGCGCCGGATCGTCAAGCCGGGGCAGGTCTTCAGCCGCATCCATGTCGAGGACATCGCCACGGTGCTGGAGGCCTCGATCGACCGGCCCCACCCGGGCGCGATCTACAATGTCTGCGACGACGAGGCCGCGCCGCCCGAGGACGTGATTGCCCATGCCGCCGAACTGCTGGGCCTGCCAGTGCCGCCCGAGGTGCCCTATGCCGAGGCCGAGATGACCGCGATGGCGCGGTCCTTTTACGCCGAGTCGAAGCGGGTCTCGAACGCGAAGATCAAGCAGGAACTGAAGGTGAAACTCGCCTACCCCACCTACCGCGAGGGTTTGGCGGCGTTGCTGGCAGACCAAGGGTAGCGGTCCTCTGATCGGAGCCGCACCCTGCTGCCGGCCTGGTCAGCCGCGCCGCTCGACGAAGGCGGCGGGGTTGATTGCCCGGACCGTGCTGGCATGGGCGCCCTCGGCATCCTGCCCCCGGTCCACAACCATCTCGACCGTATCGCCGACCTTCATGGCATCGAAGTCGCCCGCCACGACCGCGTTGCGATGGAAATAGACCAGGCGTCCGTCGGCAGCGGCGATCTGGCCGAAGTCGCGGGCATGGTCGATCTCGGCAATCCGGCCCTGCGGCGGTCCGGCCTGTTCTTCCGGCCGGCCCTTGTGTTGCTCGTTCCAGCGCTTGAGCTGGCGCTCCATTGCGTCGAAAGCGTCGCGAACCGCAACCAGCACATCGAAGTGGGCATGATCGTCGCCCGGCCTGCGGCTGACCGAAAGCGCGCCGCCCGGCAGCGTCAGGTCCAACCGGACCTCGTACTGGTTGCCCTGCCTGTGCCGCTGATGTGACGCTTCCACCACCACATGGCAGCCGATGATCCGGTCGAAGAACTGGTCGAGCCGCTTGATCCGCTGGTTCACACGCGCTTCCACATGGGGCGCGGGGTCCATGTTGTGCCAGACAATCTCGACTGGTGATTGCATGTGGTCTCCTCCGTCTGCGATGCAATGCGGGACGAGCCGGCTGCGCCGGGTGGTTCCTTGCGGGCAATCAGCTCCGCTTCATCGGCGGCGTCACGCCAGATCGTCGATCCAGAGCTGCTTGATCTCGTCCGGCATCGCCCGGCGCATGTCCTCGATTTCGCCGGCCGAGACATGCATCTTCATCACGTTGATCAACTCGCGAAACGCCGCTTCGGCGTCGAATTCGGGGTCCTGGTCGAAAGCGGCCCTCAGCCCCGACAGGAACTCGTCGATGGTCCGTGCCTGGCTCGGCGCCGCGGCCGGCCGCCAGCCTTCGAAAAAGACCCCGCGCAGCAGGATCGGAAGCTGCGCGCTGAACTGGGCCGCCTCGGTCAGCGGCAGGCGGTCGCGCAGCGCATGCAGGCCATGGCGCAGGACCCGGTAGGCCTTCTGGCGGTCGTCCCAGCCCATGCGCGACGACAATTCGTGCAGCCAGGTGTTCGTGGTGTGGACGGTCTCGTCGAACACCGCGAGTCCGGTCATGGTCATCGGGACCTCCTGTGGATGTTGAGGAGGCTCCATGAACGCACAAAACCGGGCAGTTGTCGCTGACCCAGGTCAAGCGATGGTCGAATGGTCCTGGTTGCCAGTCCGGGTCAGGAAGGCTGCGGGACGGCGACGCCGATCATGCAGTCGCGGCTGACGATACCGGCCAGCCGTTCGCGGTCCCAGCCTTCGGTGCCCTCCGGGCGCCGGGGCAGCACCATGTAGCGCATGTCGGCGGTGGAATCGTGGACCTGGACGCGGATGTCCTCGGGCAGGTCCAGCCCGAATTCCTTCAGCACCGCGCGCGGCTGCTTCACCGTGCGCGAGCGGTAGGCGCGGGTCTTGTACCAATCGGGCGGCAGGCCCAGCAGGTTGCGCGGGTAGCACGAGCACAGGGTGCAGACCACCACGTTGTGGACCTCGGCGGTGTTCTCGACCACGACCAGCTTCAGCCCGTCGGGCTCGATCCCCATCTCCTCGATCGCTGCCGTGCCGTCGGCCAGCAGGCGCGCCTTGAAGGCCGGATCGTCCCAGGCGCGGGCGACCACTGCCGCACCCATGGCCGGATTGCGGGCGTCCATCTTCGCGATCTGGGCGTTGATCTCGGCGGCGGTGGTGACGCCCTTCTCGACCAGCAGCTCGCGCACCGCGATCTCCATCCGCTGCCAGTAGGTCAGCGGCTGGTCGTTATCCGGGCGGTAGGGATGGCCCGAAGGGCTCATCCCCTCGTGGTGGAAATGGTCGTGATGGTCATGGGGCATCGGCGGCCTCCAGCCAGTGCTCGAAGATCTCGGCATCGATGGTGTCGGCGGGACGCTCTGCGCCGTCGCCCCAGACCTCGGCCATGGTGAACCGGACCCGGTAGAGGGTGGGCGCGGGGCGGCCGTCGCGGCGATAGGCCAGTTCCTCGGGGTTCGGGAAATCGCCGCAGATGCGCTCGATCCGACCGGTGCGCCCGCGCAGGTAGAAGGGCGTGCGCATATGGCCGGGGGCAGCACCCTTCTTCACCCGCACCGTGTCTTTGGGGGCAAACCTGCCGCCCCGGGTTGGATAGGGCGGCGCGAAGGGGGGAGGTGTGACCTCGGGCAGGCTCATTCGCACCCTCCGTCGGCTGGCGCTATCAGATCAACGTCCAAGGCTCGCCCAAGTCGCCGGGCCGACGATCCCGTCGGCGTCCAGCTTAGCCTGTTTCTGCCAAACCTTGACCGCCGTCTCAGTCCCCGCCCCGAAGATGCCATCGACGGTGACGGGAACTCCCTTATCGCTCAGCGCCTCCTGCAGATCAACCACCGCCTGGCCCTGGCTGCCGCGGCGTAGCACCGGTTGGCTCGCTGCCGGAGTGCCGGCGGCCAGCGCGGTTCCACCCAGATGCGCTAGCGCGTTCTTTGCCTTGGCCAGATACTGGCGGCGGTCCTCCAGCCCGTTGGTGCCGCCGTTGATCTTTTTGGTGACGCGGACCAGGTTATCCCTGTCGGCCCATTGGTTGATCCTTCGGTCCTTCCAGTACTCGCAGGCGATGCGCAGCGACAGCACCGGCTCGGCCGCCGCCTCCGGGTCCGACACCAGGTCTACACCCATGCGGCGGCCGAAGGTCTTGTAGTTGGCGCGCCCGGTCAGCTGGATCAGCCCGCGCCCCTTGAAGAGCTTGCCGTCGCCGGGTTGGGTGTTCCCGAGGTCGGCCCGGCCCTCGTAGGCGGCGCCGGAAGCGAACTCTTCGGTGGTCCGGAAGCCGGCCGATTCATGCGCCACCTGGGCGACGAAATGGCCTATCCGGAGCGCACTGTCGATGTCGTATTCCGCGAGTGTCGGCCGCAGAACGGGCCCGACTGCGTCGAGGATCTCGCGCTGGCGGTCGGCTTTTGCTCCGCTGAACCTGGGGGCGATCGTCCACAGCAAGTCGCCGTCGATGGGAAGCATGATCAGGCTCCTATGTCATTTCCGAAAAAGTGCTTTGCGTCGCGGCAATCTACCACGCCTCGGGCCGGGCCCGCAATCGGCCCCGCTCACTCGCCCGGCCCCTGCGCCTCGCCATAGGTGGGGCCGCGGGCGGCGACCTGCTCCATGCGGGCGTTCAGCTCCTCGATGGTGAAGGCCCCGGCCTCGATCAGGTTCTGGGTCACCGAGGCGATCCAGCGCTCGTAATAGGACATGGTCTCGAAGGCCTCCGGCCCCATGTCCTCCAGCGCCCGGCGCAGCCCGTCGACGGTGAAGTAGCCCTTGGACGAGGCAATGCGCATCAGCGCGTCCACCCGCTTTTCCCAAAGCGCGAAGTCATGCTCGCCGCGGGCGATCTCGCCGGCGTCCCTGCCGCCCATGTCGTGCCAGCGGCGGCCCTGTTCATCGATGTTGCTCATGTGGCGAAGCTAGCGCGGAGTCAGCGCCACGCCAAGGCTGGACTTGCGTCTGCCCGGAGATCGGGTTTCATGTTAGCCTGAGCGCCGCGGCCGGGTCCGGCCGTTTCGAAACCGAATTTTGGGAGAATGCCATGTTTCTGAATCGACGTCTCGTCCTGCGCGCCGGGCTGGTCGGCGCCGCCTCGCCGTTGGTGCTGAATGCAGCGCCCGCCAGGGCCGAGGCGGTCGGGTCGGTTTTCTACACCAGCGAGCATCCGGGGCGCTGGGCGGGCAAGGAGGGCGGCCATGCGCCGATGATCGAGCGCTCGGCCAGCAATATCGAGATCACGACCGGGCACGAGATGAACGGCTATGTGCATTACATCGTCAAGCACACGCTGCTGGACGAGAACCTGAACTATGTGGACGAGTTGATGTTCGACCCCGAAAAGGATTCGCCGGTCTCGCAGCACAGCGTGGCGAGCCTCGAGGGCACGGTTTACGCGCTCAGCATGTGCAACAAGCACGATGTCTGGATAACCGCGTTCAAGCTCTGAACCCGCCGGTCGTTGCCTAGAGGCGGGGAAAGGCCACCAGCAGGTTGTTCGACGGCAGCCGGGCAACCTGCGCCCCGCCCAGCCCTGCCGAAGCGGCCAGCGCCGCAATCTCGCCGATATCGCGGATGCCCCAGTCCGGGTTGTCGGCCCGCAGCCCGGCATCGAAGGCGGCGTTCCCCTCGCCGGTGTGCTGGCCGCCTTCCTTGAAGGCGCCATAGAGGATCAGCGCGGCGCCCGGCGCCAGCGTGGCGGCGGCACCGCGGACCACGCCCTCGGCCACGGCCCAGGGCGCGATGTGCAGCACGTTGATACAGAGCACCGCCGCCAGCGGGCCGAAGCCGCGCACCTGCGCGGCCCAGTCCTGTGCGGCGTCGAGGAAGATCGGCGCCTCGAGGTTCGGCAGGTTCAGATGCGCCCGCCAGGCCGCGATGCTGGCATGATGCTCGGCATGGATGTCGGACGGGATCCAGCGCAGCCGCGGAAACTCGGCGGCGAAATGGGCGATGTGCTGGCCGGTGCCGGAGCCGATCTCCAGGACCGCCCCGCCGCGCTCGGCCAGACAGGGCCGCATCCCGTCGCAGATCGGCCCGGAATTGCGCGGGAAGGTGGGCGAGAACAGCCGCCCGTCCTCCTCCCACTCCACGATATCGCGTGTATAGACGGGAACGTGGCCCGGCGTCGGCTTGAGTGGCGCGATCACCGCATTGACGCTACCACCATGATCATCTGGCGGCCTTCCATCTTGGGCATCGATTCGATCTTGCCGATGTTCTCGACATCCTTCGCGATCCGCTCCAGAAGCTCGCGGCCCAATTCCACATGCGCCATCTCGCGGCCGCGGAACCGCAGCGTGACCTTCACCTTGTCGCCTTCGCCCAGGAACTTGTTCACCGACCGCATCTTCACCTCGTAGTCGTGGGTGTCGATGTTTGGCCGGAACTTGACCTCCTTGATCTCGATGATCTTCTGCTTCTTCTTGGCCTCGGCAGCTTTCTTCTGCTGTTCGTACTTGAACTTGCCGAAGTCCATGATCTTGCAGACCGGGGGATTGGCGCCCGGCGAAATCTCGACGAGGTCGAGGCCGACCTCCTCCGCCATCTGAATCGCGACCGCGGGAGAGACAACCCCCGCATTCTCGCCGTCCTGGTCAATGAGTCTGATTTCCGGCACGCGGATTTGCCGGTTGACGCGCGGACCCGTCTCGCGGGTCGGGGGTGCGTTGTGCGGTCGTCTGGCTATGGGTCACTCTCCATGATTGCGCCGCGCGGGGCGGCCCTCGATAACACAAACAAGTTGCCGGCGTCCGGTTGCTATTCCGGAGACCGGCAGCTTGTTCACGCTGTGGAGTATAACCATTGAAGGCGCAAGCGGAAAGGGAGCTTGCAGCGGTTCAGTCGTATTCCCTTTCGAACCGTGTCTGAAGCGCCATGACCGTCGGACGGGAGGGAAGCGTCTCTAGCGAGACGGTGATCGTGCCGCTGTCGTGGACGCGGATCTCGAAGTCGCTGCGCATTCCGGCCAGGAACTGTTTCAGCGAATACCCCCCGAAGGCGTGCATCGGCAGCACCAGGCTGGCCTTCAGGGTCTTCAGCACCCGAATCATCGCCGGGGTCGACAGCGTATAGCTGCCGTCGACCGGCGCCATCACGATATCCAGGCGCCCGAGCAGCGCGTAATGCGCCTCGGTGAGCTCGTGGTGGAGATGGCCCAGATGCCCGATGCACATGTCGGCCACCTCGAACACGAAGATCGAGTTGCCGTCCTTCTCGGGCGTCCCCCAGCCGCGGATATCGGTGGTGACATTCCGGATGGTGACGTCCTGCAGTTCCAGCAGGTGCTCGGCCGGGCCGCCGGCGGGGTTCCAGCCGCGCAGCACATGGCGGATCGCCGGGTCGACAAAGTTGGTGTAGTGGGTCTCGTGCGCCTTGTTCATGGTCACGACGTCGGGCAGCTTGCCCTCGCCATTGGCGCCGAAGTAATCGGTGTTGATCACGATTCCCGCCTCGGTCTCGATCCGGAAGGTCGAGTGCCCGACATAGGTGATGCTGACCTCGCTGGCCTTCGCGGCGACCGGGCCAAGGGTCGCGTATTTCACGCCCGGCAGGTTCTGCACGAAGGCGTAGCAGTTGCTGGCCAGCGCTGCCGCCGGGGCCAGCAGCGTGAGCGTCAGGGCGGTCAGACAGAAGAGTCTGGTCATGGCGGTGCTCCCTGATAGCAATCCGGGGTGCCGGCATTCGCTTGTTTGATTGCTCTAAGGTTTCAGCTAATCTTGCGCCCGGGCAAGTCAAATCTGGGGAGCAAGCCATGACGCCTGAACTGATGTGGGTCGCCGGGGCGGCCCTCGCGACCGGTCTTATGTGGGTGCCGTACATCCTGTCCCTGATCGGGCAGATGGGTGTCGGCGCGGCACTGGCCGACGGCGAGCACGATACCGAGATCGAATCCGACTGGGCGCGGCGGGCCAAGCGCGCCCATGCCAATGCGGTCGAGAACCTGGTGGTCTTCGCGCCGCTGGCCATCGGCATCCATCTGGCCGGCATGTCCAGCACCTTCACCGCCAATGTGTGCGGGCTGTATTTCTTCGCCCGCCTGGCCCACTACCTGTTCTACGCGGGTGGCGTGCCCTACGTGCGGACCATCGCATTCGCCATCGGCTGGGCCTGCTGCATGATCCTGGCCTTCATGCTGATGGGCTGGGCCTGATCCCGGCAGCCGGGGCCGGTGCGGGCGCTTCTGACTGGCGCGACCGGGCTGGTCGGCGACGCCGTCCTGCGGCGGTGCCTGGATGACAGCCGGATATCCGCCGTCGTCTCGCTGGGGCGGCGGCGGACCGGTCTGGACCACCCGAAACTGACCGAGATCGAGGTCGCGGATTTCGCCGACCTGTCGCCGCAGCGCGCGCATCTGGGCGGTGTCGGGGTCTGCTTCCATTGCCTCGCCGCCTATCGCAACCGGGTCGGCGGCGCGGCCTACGAGCGGGTGACGGTCGCCTATCTCGCCGCTCTGCTGGCGGTGCTGAAGGCCGAGAGCGCGCAGGCCACCTTCTGCTACTTCGGCGCCGAGGGCACCCGGCGCGACGGCAAAAGCTGGGTTCCGGCGCTGAACGTCAAGGGCCGGGCCGAGCGGATGGTGATCGAGGCCGGTTTCCCGCGCCGCTATTTCTTCCGGCCCGCCTATATCTGCCCCAGCCGCCCCCGCGCCCATCCGGTGTTCTACGACCCGGTGATGAAGCCGCTGTTCCGGCTGTTTCCCTGGCTCGGGATCAGTTCCGCGGACCTGGCGCGGGCGATGGTCGAGACCGCGCTGACCGACCCCCGCGCCGAGGCGGTGCTGGAGAACCGCGAGATGCGGGGGATGGCGGCGCGGCTGGCGCTGCCCGGTGGCGCGACAGGGTCGGGCACTGAAGGCACCCCCGGAGGGGCGAGCCGTTCAAAACCTTGATCCCGGGCAAAGGCCGGCCTCGGCACAGGCGGAAGGATGCGGACCGGCCGAGCCAGAAAGACCGATCGGGCGCCGGCTCGATCACGATCTCCCGCCCGGCCTGGTTCGAGACCCGACCGGGCCGCAAGGACCCCGAGTCGGCCCGCCGAGGCGACGGGGAGAAGGGCGGCCTGGCGGCGGATTTTTGGGGCGCGGGAGGGGGTAGAAGCGGCCTTGCGCAAGGGTGCTCAAGCTTGAGCATGGTGTTAAGTGGTTGATTTTATTTGATAGTGGAAAAATGGGGGTGTGAGCAAGGGGTGTGCGCAGGAAGCGACAGAGCTTGAACTTCAAGACCGGTTTGGCGATTTTCCTGTTCTTCGTTTGTACACACTCTGTTAACCATTCGAATTGAAGGATGGTGAGGCATGGCACAGAAATCTGAAATCGAGTGGACCGATGCCACGTGGAATCCGGTGACCGGCTGCACCAAGATCGGCCCGGGCTGCGACAATTGTTATGCTGAGC
>DATHZU010000071.1:0-5726 GCA_035458445.1 Thermohalobaculum sp.
GAGGCGGATGCCTTCGACCCCAAGGTCAATCCGGCACTAAAGGCGGCCGTGAAGGATGCCCGCAAGGCTGCGATCCCGGAGAGCTACGTCAAGCGCGTGCTGCAATACGCCGCCCAGGGCTACGGCTCGATCGAGTTCCCCACCTATGACACCGACTGGGACTCGGAGGCCTACCTCACCGTCTCGGGCCAGAACTCCAACAACTCGGTGCGCATCACCGACGCCTTCCTGAAGGCGGTCGAGGACGACGCCGACTGGGAGTTGGTCCGCCGCACCGACGGCAAGATCGCCAAGACCGTCAAGGCCCGCGCGCTGTGGGACCAGATCGGCCATGCCGCCTGGGCCTGCGCCGATCCCGGCGTGCAGTACCACGACACCATCAACGACTGGCACACCTGCCCGGCCTCCGGGCCGATCCGGGCCTCGAACCCCTGCTCGGAGTACATGTTCCTCGACGACACAGCCTGCAACCTGGCGTCGATGAACCTGCTGACCTTCCTGAAGGACGGCGAGTTCGACGTGGATGCCTACGAGCATGCCACGCGGCTGTGGACCGTGACGCTGGAGATCTCGGTCACCATGGCCCAGTTCCCCAGCCCGCAGATCGCCCAGCTTTCCTACGAGTACCGCACGCTCGGCCTCGGCTACGCCAATATCGGCGGCCTGCTGATGACGCTTGGCCACGGCTACGACTCGCACGAGGGCCGCGCGATCTGCGGCGCGCTCAGCGCCATCATGACCGGCACCTCCTATGCCACCTCGGCCGAAATGGCCGCCGAGCTCGGCGCCTTCCCCGGCTACAAGGCCAATGCCAAGCACATGCTGCGGGTGATCCGCAATCACCGCCGCGCCGCCCATTCCGAGACAACGGGCTACGAGCAGCTCGCGACTCTCCCTGTGCCGCTCGATGCGGCCAACTGCCCGGACGCGCGCCTCGTCGCGCGTGCCCGGGCCTCTTGGGACCTGGCGCTCGAACTCGGAACCAAGCACGGCTACCGCAACGCCCAGGCGACCGTGATCGCGCCGACCGGCACCATCGGCCTGGTGATGGATTGCGACACCACGGGTATCGAGCCCGATTTCGCGCTGGTGAAATTCAAGAAGCTTGCCGGCGGCGGCTACTTCAAGATCATCAACCGCGGCGTGCCGAAGGCGCTGTCGAACCTCGGCTATGACGACGAGGCGATCCGCGGCATCATCGACTACGCCGTCGGCCATGGCACGCTTGCGGGCTCGCCGGGCGTCAACCTGGACCGGCTGGCCGGGGCCGGCTTCGGACCCGCCGAGATCCAGAAGGTCGAGGCGGCGCTGGGGACCGCCTTCGACATCCGCTTCGTCTTCAACCAGTGGACCCTCGGCGCCGATTTCTGCACCGATGTGCTGGGCATTCCCGAGGCGAAGCTGGCCGACCCGGCCTTCGACCTGCTGCGCCATCTCGGCTTCACCAACCGCGAGATCGAGGCCGCCAACATCTTCGTCTGCGGGACCATGACCCTGGAGGGCGCGCCGGGCCTGAAGCCGCAGCATCTGCCGGTGTTCGACTGCGCCAACCCCTGCGGCAAGACCGGCAAGCGCTATCTCTCGGTCGAGAGCCACATCCGCATGATGGCGGCGGCGCAGAGCTTCATCTCGGGCGCCATCTCGAAGACCATCAACATGCCGAACGACGCCTCCATCGAGGACTGCAACGTGGCCTATCTGCTCTCGTGGCGGCTCGGCGTGAAGGCCAACGCGCTCTACCGCGACGGCTCGAAGCTCAGCCAGCCGCTGTCGTCGTCGCTGATCGACGAGGACGACGAGGAGGAGATCCTCGAGGCGGCGCCGGGCGCCCGCGCCCAGGTGCTGGCCGAGAAGATCATCGAGAAGGTGATCATCAAGGAGGTCCGTTCGAAGCGCGAGCGCATGCCCGACCGGCGCCGGGGCTACACCCAGAAGGCGGTGGTCGGCGGCCACAAGGTCTACCTGCGTACCGGCGAGTACGAGGACGGCCAGCTGGGCGAGATCTTCATCGACATGCACAAGGAAGGCGCCGCCTTCCGGGCGATGATGAACAACTTCGCCATCGCGGTCTCGGTCGGCCTGCAATACGGCGTGCCGCTGGACGAGTTCGTCGAGGCCTTCACCTTCACCCGCTTCGAGCCCGCGGGCATCGTGCAGGGCAACGACTCGATCAAGAACGCCACCTCGATCCTGGACTACATCTTCCGCGAGCTGGCGGTCAGCTATCTCGACCGCACCGACCTGGCCCATGTGAAGCCCCAGGGCACCCGCTTCGACGACCTGGGCGAGGGCGAGGACGAGGGCAAGACCGCGGGCGGCGCCGACGCCAACGTCAAGCCGGTGCGCCCGGACGTGGCCGAGCCCGCCATCGCGATGCTGCGCCAGGTCTCGTCGACCGGCTACCTGCGCAAGCGCCTGCCGTCCGAGCTGATGGTGCTGAACGGCGGCATCACCGGGCGGGCCCAGGCGGTCGAGACCATGACGCTCGAGACCGTCGGCGCCTCGTCGGCCGCCGCGACCGCGGTCAAGACCGTGGCGACAGCGGTGATGAGCCGGATCGCCGAGGCCAGGATGAAGGGCTACGAAGGCGATCCCTGCGGGGATTGCGGAAACATGACGCTGGTCCGCAACGGGACCTGCATGAAATGCGACACCTGCGGGTCCACCAGCGGGTGCAGCTAGGGTCGGGTGGGGGCCGGGGGCGGCGGGTTTGAAATAGCCGCCCCCGGTTTGCCGACCCCGAAAGATCACCGGAATCAGGCCGCAGGCGAACAACCATCGGGCAGATGCAAAGAACCATGGTCTGACGTGTGTACTCGGGGCGCCGGAGCGCCCCGTTTTTTTGTGGTCTCCCGTAGGGCGGGCTTCAGCCCGCCACTCCGCCCCAGCCCCGCGCTCCGCCGGGGGTCGTTTGGCGGGCTGAAGCCCGCCCTACGGGCTGCAAAGCCTTCCCTCAACAATGGGCTGCACCCATCCTACGGAACATTGTCGCGTCGTGTGATCCGATGAGCGCCTTGATCAGAATACAATTCAAATTCAACTACTTAACCAACTGTCCAAGCTTGGACATCCGCGCTCACCGCACCCCCAGACCCCATTTCATCGCCGCCTGACGCAAAGGCTTGGTGTCGTAAATTGCCTTCAGCCCGGCCCGGCGCAGGTCGCGCAGGGGCTGGGCCTCGGCCTGGGCGGCCCGGTTCAGCAGGTCGATGCCTGCCACCCGCGCCGCCATCTCGGGCCAGCGCTGGCGTTGATAGGCGGCCAGCAGCCCCGGCGCGCCGATGTCGCCGCCCTTGGCGCGCGCCTCCTCGGCCAGCCGCGCCAGGGTCTCGATATCGGCCAGGCTCATGTTCAACCCCTGCGCCCCGATCGGCGGGATCACATGGGCCGCCTCGGCCACCAGCGCCAGGCGCGGGCCATCGAGCCGCGCCGCGATCTGCCCGATGATCGGCCACAGCGCCCGCTTGCCCACCACCTCCAGCGGCCCGAACAGGCCCATCGTCTCGACTGTCAACTCGGCCCCCAGCGCGGCGTCGTCGAGCGCGTTCAGCTCGGCCGCCCGCGGTCCCGGCGCCATCCAGACCACCGAGGAACAGGGCCGCCCGTCGCGGTCCGGCATCGGCACCAGCGTCAGCGGCCCGCCGGTGCGGTGGATCTCGGTCGAGACCCCCTCATGTGGGCGCGCATGTGTCACCGCGAAGACCAGGGCCTTCTGACCGTAATGCCAGCGCTTCGCCGCGATTCCCGCGGCGCGGCGCAGTTCCGAGTCGCGCCCGTCCGCCGCCACCACCAGCGCCGCCTGAATTTGCGTCCCGTCTGACAGCCGCGCCAGCGCATGGGCGGTGCGCGCGACCACGCCCGAAACCTTGACGCCATTGACCAGCCGCACCCCAGGCAGCGCGTCCAACCGCGCCGGCAGCGCATCGCGGATGGCGATGTTGCTGACGTTCCAGCCGAAGGGCCGGTCCATCATCTCGGCCGCCTCGAAATCGGCGGTCTCGCGCACTTCGCGCTCGGTGCCCCCGGCATCGACCAGCCGCATGGTCCGCAGCGGCGCTGCGCCGGCCTCCATGCCGGCCCAGGCCCCGGCGCGCTCCAGCGTCGCGACCGCGGGTTCCAGGAATGCGGTGGTGCGCTGGTCCGTGCCGGGCGCCTGCGCCGGGGCGGGGTCGACGCAGACCACCGAGAAACCGGCCGAGCCCAGCCGCGCCGCCGCCGTCAGCCCGGCGATGCCGCCGCCCGCGACCAGGATATCTGTGCCCACGATTTCCATGGGCGCCACGCTACGCCCGGCCGGACCCAAGCTCAATCCCGCCGCTCGCGGAAGAATTGCCGCAGCAGCGCGGCCGCCTCGGCCTCGGCGATCCCGCCATAGACCTCCGGTTTGTGGTGGCAGGTGGCGTGCGCGAAGACCCGGGCCCCGTGGTCCACCCCGCCGCCCTTGGGGTCCGGCGCCCCGTAATACAGCCGCCGCACGCGGGCCAGCGAGATCGCCCCGGCGCACATCGCGCAAGGTTCCAGCGTCACGTAGAGGTCGCAGCCCCCCAGCCGCTCCGAGCCCAGATTGCGCCCGGCCTCGCGCAGAACCAGCATCTCGGCATGGGCCGAGGGGTCGGAAAGCTCGCGCACCCGGTTGCCGTCCGCCGCCAGCACCGCCCCGTCCGGCCCGACGAGGACCGCCCCGATAGGGCTTTCGCCGCGCGCTGCGGCCTCCCGGGCCTGCGCCAGGGCGCGGTCCATATGGCTGGTGAAGTCCGGCATCGGCCAAGTATCCCGCGACCCGGGTTCGCAGCAACCCCCTTCCGCTCGTCCGCTGCCCGGGATAGACGGAGGCATGAGCGAAAAGAAACCAGAGGGCGAGCGCATCGCCAAGCGGCTGGCCCGGGCCGGGGTGGCATCGCGGCGCGAGGCCGAGCGCATGATCGAGGACGGGCGGGTCTCGGTGAACGGCAAGCTGCTGACCAGCCCGGCTTTCAACGTCACCGCCGGCGACCGCATCCTGGTCGACCGCAAGCCCCTGGCCGAAGCCGAACCGGCGCGGCTGTGGCGCTATCATAAACCTGCCGGGCTGGTCACCAGCGCACGGGACGAGCAGGGCAGGGCGACCGTCTTCGACCGCCTGCCGGCCGATCTGCCCCGGGTGATGTCTGTCGGCAGGCTCGACCTCAGTTCAGAAGGTCTGCTGCTGCTGACCAATGACGGCGAGCTGAAGCGCCGGCTGGAACTTCCCTCGACCGGGTGGCTTCGCAAGTACCGGGTCCGGGTCCACGGGAAGCCTACCGACGAGTCGCTGTCGCCGCTGACTCGCGGCCTCACCATCGACGGCGAGCGGTTCCAGCCGATGACCGTCACCATCGACCGCCAGCAGGGCGCCAATGCCTGGCTGACCATCGGCCTGCGCGAAGGCCGGAACCGCGAAATCAGACGCGCGCTAGAGGCGATCGGGCTGACGGTAAATCGCCTAATCCGAATCAGTTACGGGCCGTTCCAGCTGGGCGATCTGGCCCCCGGCGGCGTCGAGGAGGTTCGGCCGAAAGTCCTCGCCGATCAGCTGGGAGCGCAAAAAACGCCAAATAAACCGGGCAGGGCACGCAGCCCCGAGGCAGAAAAGCGTCTAAAAACGAGATTCTCAAAGAAAACCACTTGTTAACTTTGCTACCAGCGCTTGAAATTGCTAGAGTGTTGCTAGGGTAAGTCTCCGACCCGTGGGGGCGGGGGTAATGTGG
>DATHZU010000072.1:0-7524 GCA_035458445.1 Thermohalobaculum sp.
CAGCTGCTGCGCACCGATTCGATCTACATCGCCTCGAACATCTCGTTCGCCAACCTGGCGCCGCGGTCGACCTATCTGGGCCAGCCCGGTCTCGGACAGATACTCCGCCCAGACCTGGCGCAGGAAATCCTCGGGGTAATACATCGGCTTCGGCGCCTTCTGGAAGCGGCGCACCAGCTCGTCCGCCTGCGCCGCGGTGCCGCGGATCTGCACCAGCAGCACATTCTCGGCCAGCAACCGCAGCACTGGGTCGGCGTCATCCTCGGGGTCAACCACCTCGCAGATCGAACCGCCGGTGTCGCACATGAAATGCGCGTAGCCGTAGATGTCGCGGGCCTTCTCGATGAAGAGCGGCGTGTCCTTCAGCGAGGCGATCTCGGCGTCGCGGTGCTGGCGCTGGCGCCGCACATATTCCTCGAAGGGGATGCCGCCCTGATCCGGATCGCCGGGCTTGCCCAGATAGGTCGACAGCGGCGCCAGGTTGGCGAACGAGATGTTCGAGGCGATGTAGATCGAATCGGTGCGCAGCAGCTGCCGCAGGAAGGGGTTGCGCATCGCCTCGCGCTTGAAGTTGTCGACGATGTGCTCGCCCATGTAGCGGGTGCCGATGCGGTAATCGACCGAGTAGTGGAACCAGTCGCCCTCGCTGCGCAGCATGGCCGCCATGCGGGTCTTGCCCAAACCGGACATGCCGAACAGCGCCACGGCCTTCTGCGGCGCGCCCAGATAGGCCTGCGGGCTGTCATAGATCATCGGGCGGCTCCCCCCTCGCGGTCCCGCGCTGATTAGCGCAAGGTCCTGGGCCGCGCAATCGCCCAGAGCTTCCGGTCAGAGCTTCTGGCCCGGCGGCTCGGGCAGCAGCATGCCCCGCTCCTTCAGCCAGGGGTGGATGTCGACCGCGCGGCGTAGCGCCTGCTGGGCAAGTTGCATGCGTCCCTGGCGCATCAGGATCACCGCCTTGCCGGCCAGCGCGCCGAAATGTTTCGGCTCGAGCTCGAGCACCTTCTCGACGTCGTCGAGCGAGTTGTCATCCTTCTCCTGGAAGAACAGCACCGTGGCGCGCTGGTTCCAGGCCTCGGCCCAGTCGGGCGCGATTTCGACCAGGGTGTCGAGTTGCTCGATCGCCCCCGCGAAGTCGCGCGCGTCGCGCCGCTCCATCGCCTTGGCCATGATCCGGTTGGCTTCCTGGTTGGGGCCCTGGCGGAACCAGAACCGCCAGATCTGGTTGGCGATGGCGGTTGCCGTCTCCTCGGTCGGCGCGGTCTCGAGCGCCTTGAACAGCCAGGCCCGCTCGATCGCCGCATCCGAGGTGAGAGGCTGTTGCGCGGGGCCGGGAGAGGGTACCGCGACCATCAGCATAAGCATGAATGCGATCAGGTGTTTCATGACCTGGATTATGGATCGATCCGGGCAGCGGTCAATCCGGTAGTCAGGCCGGACAAATTCACCCCGAAACGGCGAACAGCGGCCAGGTCCCGGGAATGCCCTTCAGCGCTCGTTCTCCCTGTGGCGCGAATGCGAGCCCGGAGCCGACCACCAGATCCTTGACCGTGCCCGAAGTCCAGACCGCGCCGGGCGTCGCCTCGGCCATGATCCGCGCGGCCAGATGCACCGCGATGCCGCTGAGGTCGCCGGTCCGGCGCTCGCATTCGCCGGTGTGGAGGCCGGCGCGCAACTGCAGGCCCAGCGCCTCGGCGTCGCGGCCGATGGCGCGGGCGCATTCGATGGCGCGTGTCGGCCCGGTGAAAGCCAGCAGGTGGCCGTCGCCGGTCTGCTTCACCAGCTGCCCGCCCAGCGCAGCGACCCGGCGGCGCACGGCCGCATCGAGTTGCTCCAGCACGGCGCGCCAGCGCTCGTCGCCCATGTCAGACAGAGCATCGGTCGACCCGACGATATCGGTCATCAGGACGGTCAGAAGCGCGCGCTCAGCCGAGGTGGCCCCGCGCGTCCCGGTCAGGAACTCCTCGACCTCGCCGACCAGCCTGTCGTGGTCGCCATAGAACGCGAGATGATCGTCTCCGGGCAGAAGATGCAACTCGGCGGTCGGAATGTGCTCCGCCAAGAAGCGCCCCTCCTCCACGTCGAAGCAAAGGTCGCCCTGGCGGTGGAGGACCAGGGTTCGCTGCCGAATTGACGGGAGGAGCGCCCGGATATCGATCTCGAAATTCAGGCGGGATAGCCGGAGCATTTCGGTTGGGCTGAGCGAAAACCGCATGAACGCGGAATACCATTCTCTCGCGGCTTGATCATTCGCTGCACTGGGAGCCCAGTCCCCGAAGTCATATGGCTCGCCCCAGGCTTCGATTATCCCGCTGAGAGAGGCCTCGAAATCCTCGGGTTTCGTTCCCCACGGGTAGTCCGGCGCCCAGGCCATCCGCGCGAAGCAGCCGTAGAGGATCAGCGATGTGGCCCGTTCGGGATACAGGGCCGAGAACATGCAGGCCATGTTCCCGCCTTCCGAGGTTCCGAGGATCGCTGCCTCCCGGGAGCCGGCGGCATCCATGACCGTCGCGATGTCTTCCGCACGGTCCTCGAGAGTCGGAGCTCCCACCAGGCGATCCGACAAGCCGCTGCCGCGCTTGTCGAAAAATATCACGCGGCTGAATTGTCCAAGCTTGGTCAGCAGCCGCGCGAAGTCGGGGCTTTCCCAAGCGTATTCGATGTTGTTGATCCAGCCCGGCGCGTAGACCAGATCAATTGGCCCATCGCCGATGACCTGATAGGCGATCGAAATCTTGCCGCAACGGGCATACCTGGTGCGCGGGCGCTGCATGGGCCGGGCCTCCTTTTTGGGGACAGGCTGCCACATGCCGGGCCAAGATGCACACTGCAAGCTGATCAGGAAAGAAAAAGCCCCGCCGGAGCGGGGCTCTCTCATCTTCCCGGAATGCCCGGATCAGCCGTGGGCCAGCACCGCCAGCAGCAAGAGCGCCACGATGTTGGTGATCTTGATCATCGGGTTCACCGCCGGGCCGGCGGTGTCCTTGTAGGGGTCGCCGACGGTGTCGCCGGTCACGGCCGCCTTGTGCGCGTCCGAGCCCTTCTCGTGGACATTGCCGTCCTTGTCGGTGAAGCCGTCCTCGATGATCTTCTTGGCATTGTCCCAGGCGCCGCCGCCCGAGGTCATCGAGATCGCCACGAAAAGACCCGTGATGATCACGCCCAAGAGCATCGCGCCGAGCGCCGAGAAGCCCGCGCCCTTGCCGGCGATCGCGTTGATCACGAAGAAGCAGACCAGCGGCGACAGCACCGGCAGCATCGAGGGGACGATCATCTCCTTGATCGCGGCCTTGGTCAGCATGTCCACCGCGCGGCCGTAGTCCGGCTTCTCGGTGCCCTCCATGATGCCCGGCTTCTCCTTGAACTGGCGCCGGACCTCCTCGACCACTGCGCCGGCCGCACGCCCGACCGCGGTCATGGTGATGCCGCCGAACAGGAACGGCAACAGGCCGCCGAAGAACAGGCCGGCCACGACGTAGGGGTTGGCCAGCGAGAAGTCGACCGTGACTCCCTCGAAGTACGACCCCGGCGCCGCGATGGCGGCGAAATGCGCCAGGTCCTGGGTGTAGGCCGCGAACAGCACCAGCGCGCCCAGGCCCGCCGAGGCGATGGCGTAGCCCTTGGTCACCGCCTTGGTGGTGTTGCCGACCGCGTCTAGCGCGTCGGTGGTCTTGCGCACGTCCTCGGGCAGGCCAGCCATCTCGGCAATGCCGCCGGCATTGTCGGTGACCGGGCCGAAGGCGTCCAGCGCCACCACCAGGCCGGCCAGCGCCAGCATGGTGGTCACGGCGATGGCGATGCCGAACAGGCCGGCCATGCCGTAGGTGGCGACGATGCCGGCGATGATCACCAGCGCCGGCAGCGCGGTGGATTCCAGCGAGATCGCCAGGCCCTGGATGACGTTGGTGCCGTGGCCGGTGACCGAGGCCTGCGCGATCGAGCGAACCGGGCGATAGCCGGTGCCGGTGTAGTACTCGGTGATCACGATGATCGCGGTGGTCACCGCCAGGCCGATGGCGCCGCACCAGAACAGGTCCATGGCGGTGAACGTGATGTTCGGGGTGACGAACTGGGTATCCATGCCGCCGAAGATCATCGCGGTGATCGGGTAGAGGGCGATCAGCGACAGCACGCCGGTGGCCGCGAAGCCCTTGTAGAGCGCGCCCATGATCGAGTTGCTGGCGCCGAGCTTCACGAAGAAGGTGCCCGCGATCGAGGTGATGACGCAGGCGCCGCCGATGGCCAGCGGGTACATCATCGCCGCTTCGCCCAGTTCGCCGGTGAAGTAGATCGAGGCCAGAACCATGGTTGCGACGATGGTCACCGCATAGGTCTCGAACAGGTCGGCGGCCATGCCGGCGCAGTCGCCGACATTGTCGCCCACATTGTCGGCGATGGTGGCCGGGTTGCGCGGATCGTCCTCGGGAATGCCCGCTTCGACCTTGCCCACCAGGTCGCCGCCGACATCCGCACCCTTGGTGAAGATGCCGCCGCCGAGACGGGCGAAGATCGAGATCAGCGAGGCGCCGAAGCCCAGGGCGACGAGCGAGTCGACCACGGTGCGGTCGGCCACTTCGTAGCCGGCGATGCCGGTGAGAATGGTGAAGTAGACCGCGACGCCCAACAGGGCCAGGCCGGCGACCAGCAGACCGGTCACGGCGCCCGACTTGAACGCGATCTCCAGGCCCTCGCCGAGGCTCTTCGACGCGGCCTGCGCGGTGCGCACATTGGCGCGGACCGAGACCAGCATGCCGATGAAGCCCGCGGCGCCCGAGAGGACGGCGCCGATCAGAAAGCCGATCGCGACTGTGACGCCCAGCAGATAGGCGACCACGAAGAAGATCACCGCACCGACGATGCCGATGGTGGTGTACTGGCGCGTAAGATAGGCCTGCGCACCCTCCTGGATCGCCGCGGCGATCTCCTGCATGCGGGCGTTGCCGGCATCCGCCGCCATCACCGATTTGATCGCCCAGGCGCCGTAGACGATGGACAAGGCACCTGCGACGATGATCGCAAAACTCAACATCTGATCTCTCCCCTCTCAGATTCGGGCGCGGCTTTGTCGCGCAGAACGTGCGCAAGGGCAAGCCTTGGCTTCAGAAGCTCGTCGACCCCCGATTTTGACCCGTCGATGCCCCGGTTCTGCCCGGAAATGCCGGGTCGTTTTGCTGGTCCGGGCAGCCTGTCTGGTGTTGTCTCGGTTCCCGCCCCGGAAGGTTAACAGATTGCTTCCAATCTGTTTTTTCGAACGGACCTTGCGCCGCCCCGCGATGCGGCGGCGCGGTTGGCGAGGTTTCGTGCGGACCGGCCCGGCCCGGGGCCGGACCCGCAAACCCTGCGGCCCATTGTTGCGTTGCAGCAAAAATGCCGCAGGCCTATAAAGGCCGATAATGCGGAACTGAAGATTGCGAGGACCGTCCAGATGAGAATTGAGGCCATTCCCGTCGGCAAGAACCCGCCGGAAGAAGTGAACGTGATCATCGAGGTTCCGGTCGGCGGCGAGCCGATCAAGTACGAACTCGACAAGGAGGCCGGGACGATGTTCGTCGACCGGTTCCTCTACACACCGATGCGCTATCCCGGGAATTACGGGTTCATCCCCCATACGCTCTCGGACGACGGCGACCCGGTGGACGTGCTGGTGGCCAACACCCGGCCGATCCTCCCCGGCGCGGTGATGGCCTGCCGCCCGGTCGGCGTGCTGATCATGCAGGACGAGGCCGGCGGCGACGAGAAGATCGTCGCTGTGCCCATCGCCAAGATCTCGCGGCGCTACGAATCGATCCGGAACTACACAGAACTGCCGCAGATCACCGTGCAGCAGATCGAGCACTTCTTCGCCCATTACAAGGACCTGGAAGGCGACAAGTGGTCGAAGATCGAGCGCTGGGGCGACGCCGCCGAGGCAAAGCGGATGATCGTGGACGCGATGGAGCGGGCGAAGACGAAGGGGTAAGCCTTGTCGGTCGGGTTGCGACCCGGCATTCCAGCCCTGGCATTCCGGCCCCGGCATTCCTGCCCCGGCATTCCGGCAAAGTCACGTAGCGAGGCACGCCTGACCCGGCTATGATTGGCGTAGCCAACGGTGCGAGCGCCTGAATGTCGGATCTTTCAAAATCGCAGTGTCCTGAATGCGGTGAGCCGGTGGCGCAGGCGCTCGATTGCCCGACATGGTGCCCGGCCTGCAACTGGAACCTGGCACCCGGGCCGGCGCCGCCGCAGGGCACGCTCGCCACGATCTACCGCGACATGGGTGCCCGGCTGGGCGGGTGGCTGTTCGACAGCCTCAGGACTGCGGCACCCGAGGCGATGAAACCCCGTCTGACCGCTTCGGTGGCCTTGGCCTTTGCGGTGGCCGGGCTGGTGCATCTTACGACCGTGGCGTTGCTGGTGCTGGGTCTCTGGCTGATCTGGGTGGACTGGTTCAACTGGTTCCTGGGGCTGGGTGGGCTTCTGATGGTGACGGCGGCATGGGCGCTGGCGCCAAAGCCCGCACCGGCACCCGAACATCCGTTGACACGCGAGAAGGCGCCGGCGCTTTACCGGCTTGCCGACAGCGTTGCCGAGGCGCTGGGCGCCGACCCGGTCGACAGCATCGGCCTCATGCCTGACATCAACGCCTTCATGGGCAAATACGGCTGGCGGCAGCGCTCGCTCCTGTTGATCGGCGCGCCGCTGTGGTTGTGCCTCGACGCGCGCCAGAAGCTGGCCCTGGTTGCACATGAGCTGGCGCACGAGGTCAACGGCGATTATGCGCGTTCGTTCTGGATCGTCGGGGCGGTGAATGCGCTGGGCGGCTGGCTTGACTTCCTGCGCCAGCCTTACAGTCCCAATGCCAGCCTGGGCGAGATCCTGGGCCACTACATGACCTGGTTGCTGTCGATCCCGATTGGCGTCGTCTACAGCCTACTGATCCACCTGTTCTGGCAGGAATCCCAGCGTGCGGAATATCTGGCGGATCATCTGGGATCGCGCGTATCAGGCAGCGACGCCTATACCGCAAGTGACGACCGGATATTGCTTGCAATATCGCGGGCGGACGATCTGATCTGGTGCCTTAGACGGCACGCGGACGCGCCTGAGAGGGCCGTTCCGGCCTTCGCCGCGCGGGTCAAGGCGCTGCCGGAGATCGAGACGGAGCGCCTGCGGAGAGCATCCGAAATGGCGCTGACGAGCCTGGATGCGACCCATCCGCCATCGTTCTACCGCGTCGAACTGGTCCGCGCCTTTCCGTGCGCAGCCGCGGTGGAGGTCTCGGAAGAAGACGCGGCACGGCTGGACGAGGAGGTTCTCGCACATTGCCAAGCGATCGGCCGCGACCTTGTCCGCACCAATCTGCATTCGATGTGAGAGAGGGAGTCAGCGCCAGCGTGCCTCAGGCCTGTTCGGCAACTGCGTCCATCGCCGCCAGGGTCGCCTCCCAGGCCAGCAGGATCGAGGCGTGGCGGTTCTTGTAGTCGCGGGCGGGGCGCAGAACTTCCAGATCGTCGAACGGGGCCTCCGGCGCCGGGCCGTCCTCCC
>DATHZU010000073.1:0-2419 GCA_035458445.1 Thermohalobaculum sp.
CACGCTCCTGTTCGGCATTGCACTGCTCTACGCCATCTTCAACACCGGCGTTGCCGAGATGACCAAGCATGTGAATCTGACGCTTGTTGACGGAATCGGCGCGATCGATGTCGGAGATATCGATGACCTGCTGGCCCAGAACCAGGGCACGGGCGGGTAGCGGCTGGGCCCCGAATCCAGGGCGCCCTTTGCACAGCGAAAAAATCGGTTCCTGCTGCCGTGGATCGGCCGGCAGCAGATGGAGATTTTGCCGACCGCAAACTGTTCCCGTCTTCCCCGGCCATGCCGGGGCTCAGCGCGGCAAGTCATGGGCCGAGCGCGACGGCGTCAATCTCCGGCAACGAGCGTTTCCAGGACCCATGGCTTGTTTGGCCCGGGCTTGCTGAACCGCGCCCGGTAATCGATCGGGCTCCGAACCTCCGTGTCCCGGGCATAGCCGCAGCCGGCCGGCAGGCGGCACAGGTAAATCCAGCCCGCCTCGCGCAGCAGGTCGTCGCCCGGCAGGGCCGGCCCGCGGGCCAGGATCTGCCCGTGGAGTTCGGTCAGTGCCGGCGCGGCCGCCGAGGGGCCGGCGCGCAGAACCGCACCTGCCAGGTCGCCATAGAGAAAGTCGAAGGCGTCCAGATCGTCGGGCCAGTCGAAGAACGCGGAAGGGAACACCGCACCCTTGCCGCCGTCACCTTGTGTCAGCACACCCCCGCCCGCGATGATCCGCGCGAACTCGGGCCAGAACCAGTCCTCGGAGGTCATCTGGCGCAGGTCCTCGAGGCCGCTGCCGCCGCCGAAACTGGTCAGTACATCCGGCGCTGCCATGGCCAGAAGCGATTGGGCATCGCGGGTTGTCGCGATCTCGTGCAGATGGGCGGCCAGAGCCTTGAATTCGGGGTCGGCCACCGATGCAGGAGCGCCAATTGCGCGGCCGTCCGCCGCGGCTGCATTACGCATCGACCACTCGATCTCGCCGGGGTCTTGCGGGACACCGGGGTGCCATGCCTCGGAAATGGCGTCCGAGCCGGCGTCTTCCCGAAGGTCGATCCGGTCCGCAAGGATCGTGAACTTCCCGGCGAGGGCCCGCAGGACCGGTGCCGCGGAGTCGCGCTTCGGCGCCAGAAGAAAGAAGCGGGGGCCGTCCGGCGTCTGGCAACTCGCCGCCACGAGCCGTTCGTTCAGGCCGGGAAAATTCAACGCGAAGACACCCGATCCGGCACCATCCAGCAGGCATCCGTCCAGCCGGTAATTGCCGATCTCGCGCTGGCCGCCGCCGGTGACAGTGATCGTCGTGCCGTCCTGGTCGGTGGCCACGGTAAACTTGCCCGGCAGCGTGACCAGCGGCTCCGCCAGCGCCTGCCAGGCAATCGTTGCGACCGCCAAGCCGGCGAGCACCGTGCTGCGGGGGGTCATTCGGATCCTCCTGAACCCGTTGGATCGAGCTGGTCCAGGATTCTCGCCAAGGCCTCGGCGTCGGCCGCATCCAGCCGCTCGGCGAAATGTTTGGCAACCGAGCTGCGATAGGCAGGCCACATCGCGTCGAGCAGGGCTCGGCCCTTTTCGCTAAGGAAGATGACCTGTCCGCGGCCGTCCTCGGGGCAGGGCTCGCGACGGGCCAGGCCCACGGCCGCCAGCCGGTCGCTCAGCCGCGAAAGGTTGTATTGCGCGAGCAGCATCCGCTCGCGAAGCTCGAATTGCCGCAGCCCGTCGGGGGCCGCACGGCGCAGTTCCAGCAGCGCATCATACCAGGCCAGCGGCGGGAATCCCGCAGCCTTCAACTCGCTCTCGACATCGGCGAGAACGGCCTGGCTTACGCGCATGAATCGGGCCCAGAGCGCCATGTTTTCCATAGGCTCAGATTACCATGAACATGCAATTGCAAGCAATGGCATTGACGAAAGATGCAAATGCATTAAAGTACATGCAATCGCATGAAAAGGAGATGCACATGACCCACCTGACCCTGGTAAGCCACCATCTGTGCCCCTATGTCCAGCGCGCCGCCATCGCGCTGGCCGAGAAGCAGGTGCCGTTCGAGCGGATCTATATCGACCTCGCCGCCAAGCCCGACTGGTTCAATGCGATCTCGCCGCTGGGCAAGGTGCCGTTGCTGAAGGTTTCCGACCCGACCCTCGGCCAGGCGGTCCTCTTCGAGTCGGCAGTGATCCTGGAATATCTGGAGGAGACGCAGGTACACCCCCTGCACTCCGCCGATCCATTGCAACGTGCGAGGCACCGGGGCTGGATCGAGTACGGCTCCGCCATCCTGGGCAGGATCGCGCGTTTCTACTCGGCGATGGATGGCGCGGCGCTTCAGGCGGAGGCAAGGGAACTGGGGGCGATGTTCGGCCGCGTCGAGGCGGAGCTGGGTGCCGGCCCCTGGTTCGCAGGCGCCCGGTTCGGCCTCGTCGACGCGGTCTATGGCCCGATC
>DATHZU010000074.1:0-3695 GCA_035458445.1 Thermohalobaculum sp.
CTTCGGTCTTTCGGACTGCCGCTGGTATCTGGCCTCGCCCCGTGGTTTACCGATACTTGCTGTTCGCCACCGTCATGTGACCGTCCGCACAGCAAGGGCGCCCCGCCGACCGAATCGACGGAGCACCAAGAGTCAGGCGGCCTGCGCCTCGGCGACCAGTCCTTCGATGTAGCGGTCGAGCGCATCCTCAGCGACAAACGACGACCGGCCGATCTTCAAGATGGGCGGGAACTTCGGATCGTCACTGACGCGACGATAGAGGGTCGCGTTCGAAATGCTGAGGCGCTCGCGCACCTCGGAAACCTTGAGAAGTCGATGGGCCATATTGAGCATCCTCGTTCTGCACCGCGTGCGGTCGTTGAGTGATGCCGGGAGAGTTGCAGACGGTTCTGTCGTTCGCACTGGGAATAATTAGGGGCATGAAAGACGCAATTATTCCCGCTCGAAATCGACCCCAGAAACGGACATTCGGAACCGTTTCAGCCGACCCATTAGTGGCAGCCGACGCCCTCGCAGCCTGCGCAGAGTCATCAGGGCTTCGAAGCGGTCGCCTTCGAGGTTGTTGATTGCCTGCTCGCATGGGGTCCGGGTGCCGCCGGGAATGCCGAGAATCTCGTAGACATTCTCGGTGACACAGCCAAAGAGGGTCGTGGGCTTGTCCGACTGCGCTGTATTGTGCTCACCCGGAGCGTGATGTTGTCGGATCGACTGATATTCGGGCATCTCGCCGAGGCCAAGAACGTAAATCTCGGCAAGTTGCTCCGCCACCCGGTAGGCCCGCTCGATTCTAGGCCGCCCGATCTTGGAGTGGAACGTCTCAACCTCGGGCCGCATTGCATCCATTGCCACTTCGATGCATTCGGCGAGCGCATGTCCCATTACGTGATAGATTGTGTCCAGTCGATCGACATACTCTCCGGTTTCGCGTTCCTCCGGGCATGCGAGAGCATGGTTGATCAAGGCGCGTCGCTCCGGGCACACCCGTTCAATGGTTCGTCCGAGATTGGAATTTGCGGCTGCTAGATCAGCTAGTTCTTGTTCGGCGGCGGCGGCCTCATCCAGCCCAATCCGTTTATTCTTCTCGCGAAACATCAGGCCGCCAAGCTCATCCGGCGGGCCGAACAGGAGCGAACGGTTGATCAGCTTTGCGGTCTGCCGGCCGATCTTGTTCAACTCGGCTTCCAGCCGTGCGTCGACCTCGCTCACGCCCGTCCCCCGATCTGGATCACGTCGGCACTCGCCGGACAACAGAACCGCGCCCAGCGCTCCATCAGGGTGCGGTGCTTGCCCAGCAGGTCGGAACGGCGATAGGCGCGCTCGGTCGCATTGCCGACTTCATGGGCGAGGCTCAATTCGGCGATCTCGCGCGGCAAGCCGCCTTTCTCTTCAGCCCAGTCCCGGAAACTCGACCGGAAGCCATGCACCGTCACGTCGCCACGGCCGAGCCTACGCATGAGCTGCGTCATCGCCATATTGGACAGCCCCTTGCCGCGCCGCTGGCCCGGGAACACGAAGTCAGGATCGAGACCGCGCACCCGCTCCAGCACCGCCAGGGCCTCCTCGGTGAGCGGCACCCGGTGCTCGCGTTGCGCCTTCATCCGTTCGGCTGGGATGGTCCAGAGTCGTTCGTCATAATCAATCTCCGACCAACGCGCGCCGATCACTTCGCCCGTGCGCGCTGCGGTCAAGATCAGGAAGTGGAGCGCCTGCGCCGCGATGCTGTCGCCGAGTTCGGGCAGGAAGCGCGGAACTTCGGCCCATGGCATGGCGGCATGGTGCGTGACCCGGTCCTTCTGCTTGGCGAGGCCCTTCTCGACTCCCTCGACCGGATTGACGCCCTCGAAATGCCCAGCGGTGCGCGCCCAGTTCAAGACTGTGCGAATGCGCTGGCGAACTCTGCGCGCGGTTTCGGGCTTTTCGGTCCAGATCGGGGCCAGAACTGCGAGTACATCAGCTTGCGCTACGTCGCGCACTTGCTTTGATCCGATCAGCGGGAAGGCGTAGTCACGCAACGTGTTGATCCACTGCGCCCGGTGTTTCTCGTTCTTCGCAGTGCCGACGATCTGTTCGCCGTGCACCTTACGGGCTGCCTCCTCGAATGTTGGGCACTCAAGCGTGGCCTGCCGGGCCGCGATGGGGTCGCCACCTTCCCGGGCAACCTTGCGTGCCGCGCCGGCTTTTTCTCGTGCTTCGGCCAGCGAGACCCATGAAATGCCGCCAAGCCCAATATCGCGCCGCTTGCCCCGAACCATCGTTCTCAGCACCCAAGACTTGCCGCCACGCCGGCCGATGACCAACGCCAGCCCGTCGCCGTCGACATAGTGACCAGGCTGTTTCAGTGCCTCGACCTTCTTCGCCGTCAGCTTGCCCATCTCATATCCTCCAACATGTCTCCCAACATAAGATATGAGATTTCGAGAGGGAACGAGAAACGGTTCGCATATTTTTCGTTGATTAATAGCTTGTTACGATAAAGCCAGAGACGCACTGATATGGACGTCTGGCGGAAGGGGAGGGATTCGAACCCCCGGAACCTCTCGGTTCAACGGTTTTCAAGACCGCCGCAATCGACCACTCTGCCACCCTTCCGTGCCGTTCACAGATAATCGGCCGGGCGCGGCAGGTCCAGTGGCCGAACGAGGCCGGAATTCGATGCCAGGGTCGCCGGAGGGGGTCGCGCTCGGCGTGGCCGCGTACTAGATTGCAACCAGCACGCACAAGACCGAATCCAGCCGGGAGACAGCATGACGGAACGGGCCGGCAGGTCCTCGCCGCGCCACTGGGGCAAGCTGGCGCTTGGGCTGACCTCCGGGGTGGCCGCGCTGGCTGTTGCGGCATGTAATACGACCGGGACCGGCGGGGCGCCCGGGACCGTGCAATCGAACCCTGGCGCCACCGTGCAGGACACCGCCCTGCCGGCGCGGCCGTCTGCCCCGGTGCTGGAGCCCGTACCGCTGCTGTTTCGCGCCGAGGCCTGGGCGCTGTGGGATGGCGGGCGGACGCTCGACGGGATCTGGGTCGCGCTGCCCGATGCCGACCGGTCGCGCCGCGTCCGGATCACCAACGAGGACAACGGGGCGACAGTGGACGGTGCGCTCCTGCCCAGCCGCTCCGACGGCCGGGGTCCGGCGATGGAGATCTCCGCCGAGGCGGCCCGGGCGCTGGGGATCAAGCCCGGGGCGCCGGCAGCGGTCGTCGTCGTCGCGCTGGAATATGCCCTGCCGCCGGGGGCGGAGCCCAGGATGGCGACCGAGTCGCCGCCGGACCTGGCGCCGGTGCTGGCCGCCGAGGCCGGGCCGGCCCCGGATCCCGTGGAGCCCGGTACCGATGCCGCACTGGCGGCCGGTGACGGCGAGCCAGGGGCGGCCCAGGCGGCGGACCCGGCGCCGGTGGCGGAGATCGCTGCCGTGCCCGCAGTTCCCGCCGCGCACGAACCCGGCCGGGAGGAGCGCCAGGCCCCCGCCGCCGAGGCCGCACCCGAGGCGCCCGCGGCGATCACCGCCGAGGCGGAGCCGGCGCCTGCCGATGCCGCGGGCACCGTGGCGGTGACATCAGCCCCGCCGCCGCCTGAATCCGCGCCCCCGGCGCAGCCGGCCGCCGCGCCGCCGGTGATTGCGGGTGTCGCCGCGATCCTTCGACCGCCGGCCGGGCCCGCGGACCCGCCGGCCGCCTCGGAAGCACCGGCCAGGCCCACT
>DATHZU010000075.1:0-15341 GCA_035458445.1 Thermohalobaculum sp.
GCGGCAACAGTCGCCTGCTGCGGGTGGTGAACCCGGAGGGCAAGGAATTCGCCGCGATCACGGTAAACGTCGACGGCACGGAATCCGGATTCCAGGACCTCGCCGGCGGTGAGGCAGCGCTGGCGATCGCTGCGCGCCGGGTCGACGAAGGCGAGGCTGGTCTGAACGGCTTGCGCGATGGTCCGGCCGAGCGCGTGGTGGCGCTGGACGGGATCGTGGTTCTGGTCCATCCGGACAATCCGCTCGGCGTTCTGACGCTCGATCAGATCGCCGCGATCTTCGCGGGGCGCATCACCGACTGGTCGCAACTTGGCGGTCCGGAACGGCTGATCACCCTTTATCTCCCCGGCGAGAGTTCCGGAACATTGCGGCTGTTCGAGGCGCTCGTGATGCAGCCTCGCGGGATGACGCTGGACGCATCCGCCGAACGGGTCGAGCGCCATTCCGACCTCGCCGATCTGGTCTCGATCGACCCGTCGGGGATCGGGCTGTCCAGCTCGGCCTTCCCGCGCGCCGCGCGCATGGTGGCGATCCGCCGGCAGTGCGGCCTGGTTTCGCGGCCTGACAGCTTCTCGATCAAGGCGGAGGAATATCCGCTGGTGCGCCGCCTGTACCTCTACGGCAACACCGACGGCCAGCCGGCCCAGATACCAGCGCTGGCCGATTTTGCCGTGTCGGACGAAGCTCAGCCCTTCATCGCCAGCGCCGGATTCGCCAATCGCGATATCGAAAGCCAGGGTATTGATGTCCAGGGCGGGCGGTTGGCCAGCAGCATCGTCAATCCTGGCGAGTTCTCGCTGCCGCTGTTCCGCGAGATGCTCGGCGAACTGATGGATGCCCAGCGGCTGAGCCTCACTTTCAGATTTGTGGCTGGCTCCGAGAACATGGAACCCCGCTCGCAGAGCGAGGCGGCGCGTTTCGCCCGCCTTCTGACCGAGGGCGCCTTCGCTGGCAGCGAAATTCTGCTGGTGGGGTTCACGGATTCGGTCGGGGACTTCGATGTCAACCGCCAGGTCGCCGAAGCCCGCGCCGGAAGCGTGCTCGATACCCTGCGGACTCTGGTTCCCGCGGACACGCTGGCTGGCTTGTCGATCCAGGTGAAGAGCTACGGCGAACTGACCCCGGTGGGCTGCAACGAGATTTCGGCGGGCCGCGAGCTGAATCGCCGGGTCGAGGTCTGGGTCCGCAACAAGCGCTGATCACGAAGGCGTTCCCGGCCCCGCGCCGGGCAGGCCCCGGGGCGGATTGCCGCTGTCCGGCCGCGCACCCTTGCGGGTCCGGTCCGTTTGCGGCATCAGTTGCGGGAATCTGAACCAGCGCCAAGGAGCCCCCTATTATGCCCCGTGATGTCGTCATTCTCGACGGAGCCCGCACCGCCATCGGAACCTTTGGCGGCGCCCTTGCCGGCACGCCGCCCACCGCCACCGCCGCCCATGTTGCCAAGGCCGCGATGGCGCGCTCGGGCGTCGAGGGCGGGCAGATCGGCCATGTGGTCTTCGGCCATGTGATCAACACCGAGCCGCGCGATATGTATCTCAGCCGCGTCGCCGCCATCGACGCGGGCATCCCGGACACCACGCCGGCGATGAACGTCAACCGGCTCTGCGGCTCGGGCGCCCAGGCCATCGTCTCGGCCATGCAGGCGATCCAGCTCGGCGACGCCGACTACGCCCTGGCCGGCGGCGCCGAGTCGATGTCGCGCAGCCCCCACGCCATGCAGACTGCCCGCTTCGGCCAGAAGATGGGCGATACGGCGATGGTCGACATGATGGTCGGCGCGCTCAGCTGCCCCTTCGGCACCGGCCATATGGGGGTGACCGCCGAGAACGTCGCCGCCGAGCGCGGCGTCAGCCGCGCCGACCAGGACGGCTTCGCGCTGGAGAGCCAGAAACGCGCAGGGGCGGCGATGGCGGCTGGCCGGTTCAAGGACCAGATCGCGCCGCTGGCGATCAAGACCCGCAAGGGCGAGATCAGCTTCGACACCGACGAGCATCCGAAACCCGAGACCACCGCCGAAGACCTGGCCAAGCTGCGTCCGGTGTTCAAGAAGGACGGCACCGTGACCGCGGGCAACGCATCCGGCATCAATGACGGCGCCGCCGCCATCGTGCTGGCCGAGGCCGGTGCGGCCCAGGCCGCCGGGCTGAAACCCCGCGCCCGGCTGATCGCCTACGCCCATGCGGGGGTGCGGCCGCAGGTGATGGGCCTCGGCCCGATCCCGGCGGTCGAAACGCTGCTGAAGCGCACCGGCCTGTCGGTCGCCGACTTCGATGTGATCGAATCGAACGAGGCCTTCGCCGCCCAGGCCTTCGCGGTCAATCAGGGGCTGGGGCTGGACACCGCCAAGGTGAACCCCAATGGCGGCGCCATCGCGCTGGGCCACCCGATCGGCGCGACCGGGGCGATCATCACCCTGAAATGCCTCGCCGAGCTCGAGCGCACCGGCGGCCGCTACGGCCTGGTGACCATGTGCATCGGCGGCGGCCAGGGCATCGCCATCGCGGTCGAGCGGCTGGGCTGAGCCACGTTCCGCGGACAATCGCGAATTCGGGGTGGGGCGGGCTGAAGCCTGCCCTACTCTGCCGCCTTCGCCTCCGCGGCCTTCAAGCCGTAAAGCTCGACCTTGTGCTGGAAATCGTCGATGCAATGGGATCCGGCACGGACCCAGGAATCCGGCGCCGCCTCGGCCACTGCCGCGGTCGCCAGAACCCGCTGGCCCATCGCCTTGGTCGCCTTCTCGATCCGCTGCACGCCGTTGACGACCCGGCCGATGCCGGAGAAGGCCAGCCGGTGCGGCACGCCGATGTTGCCGAACATCAACTCGCCCATGTCGAGCCCGATGCCGAACTCCAGCGGCGCGCCAGCCGGGGTGCCGGCCGCCACCGCCTCGGCGCAAAGGCTCAGCGATGCTCGCGCCGCCGCGGCAGCCTGCCGGGCCGCTCCCGCCGCTCCGCCATTGGCGTCGACCGGAAAGATCCCCAGGACCCCATCGCCGATGAAGTTCAGGATCTCGCCGCCATGCTCGATCACCGGCGCCGCGGTGCATTCGAAGTAGCGGTTCAAGAGAGCCAGATAATCCCCGGCCGCCATCTGGTCTGACAACCGGGTCGAGCCGCGCAGGTCCGAGAACCACACCACCGCCGGGATCATGTCGCCATCGCCGCGCCGGATATCGCCCGAGAGCACCCGCCAGCCCGCTGTCGGCCCCAGATAGGCATTCGCCAGGTTGGTCATCACCCGCTTGCTGATCGCCGCCCGGCAGGCCACCGCGAACACCGTCTGGATGCGGCTGAGCGCGTCAAGGTCGGCATCGGTGAAGCCGCCGTCTCGCTTGGTCGCCCAGCTGGCCATGATGCCGGTTGCCCGCTCCTCCTCCTCGGCGAACTCGGCGATGCGAAAGCGGGCGACCGTCATCAGATAGTCGGTGTAGCCCTGGGCGGCGAAATCCTCGAGCACCTCGAAGTCGGTGAGTGCCCCGGGGCCGGTCAGCCGTCGCCTCAGCCGAGGCAGGCCATGGGTCAGGACGAACTGGAACGGGCTGGCCCTGAAGGCCTCGCTACCAGCCTGCGAATGATAGTACTGCTCCAGCTTCGCGCCGCGGTCGAGCCACCAGAACACCTGCTCGGCGCTGAACAGCGGATGCAGGGTCGGCCAGGTCAAGGCGGCGCGCTCGACGGGAACGCCGACCCCGTGCAGCCTGCGGCAAAGGGCATCGAACAGCGAGACGATATCGGGGTCGCCCAGCGCCTCGCCGATCAGCCAGGTTTCGATTTCCGCGATGAGGGCATTGTGCGACATCGCCCAGATGTAGCGCGCCGCGCCGCGCCCGGCCAGCACCGATCTGACGCGCCGGGCGCCGTTAGCCATTCGCTAAGCGCCCGCGGCCTAGAATTGGGGCAGAGTCGCGCGCCAGCATTGGCTCGCGGAACGCCCAAGGGCCTGAACGGCCGGCGGCGGGGCGGCCCCGCCAATCCCTGCATCCCAGGTCCGGAGGTCCCCGCGCCGTGCGTCCCGGTTACATTCCCCGCCATCACGGCACCGGCCCTGTCAGGTTCGAGAGCGACTCGGATGGCCCCATCTTCTATGCCACCTGGCTGGCCGCAAAGCCGGTTTACGACAGCGGCCAGGTCACCCACGCGATGACCACGCAGGAGGGCACGCGCGACTCGGTGGCCTGGGGCGTGAACATCATCACCTATTCCATCGGCACCGGCGCGGTCGACGCGGCGGACGACGAATACACCAGCGAGATGGACGGATACGTCGCCATGACCGCCGCCATGGAGGCAGCGGCGCGCGAGGCGTTCGAGCTGTGGGACGACCTGATCGCCGTCGAGCTGATGGAGATGGACGACTGGCCGGACGCCCATATCACCTTCAACTATTCGTCCAACACCGGCGGCGCGACCTATGCCCGCTACGGCTACTGGCTGACCGACAACGCGCCCCGATCCACCTACAAGCTGGCCGATGCCGATATCTGGCTGGACAGCAGCTGGTCCACCCACAATCAGGACAGCGACCTCTATCTCGGTGGCTATGGCATCGAGACCTATCTGCACGAGATCGGCCATACCCTGGGGATAACCCACCCCGGCGACTACAACGGCACCGCCATCTACGACCTGGACGCCACGCATTTCCAGGACACCCGGCAATACACCGTCATGTCCTATTTCGACGCCGACGAGAACGGCAGCGGAACCGACCATGTGGGCACCAACGGGCTGTCCTACGGGGCGACGCCGCTGTTGCACGACATCCTGGTCGCCCAGGCGATCTACGGCGCCGACATGACGACGCGCACCGGCGATACGGTCTATGGCTTCAACAGCACCGCCGGGCGCGGCGCGTTCGACTTCACCATCAACATCAACCCGGTCGTGGCGATCTGGGACGCCGGCGGAACCGACCGTCTCGACGCCTCGGGCTGGAGCACGAACCAGGTGCTGGACCTGAACGGCGGCGCCTTCTCGTCGCTGGGCGCGATGACCAACAACGTCGCCATCGCCTTTGGCGCGGTGATCGAACAGGCGGTGGGCGGTGGCGGCGCCGACCTGATCATCGGCAATGCGGCGGACAATCTGCTGATCGGCAATGGCGGCAACGATACCCTGATTGGCGGCGCCGGGGCCGACCAGCTGCAGGGCGGCGCCGGGCGCGACCTGGCCGACTATGCGGCCGCCGGGGCGGCGGTGACGGTCAACCTGAACTCCGGGGCGGCGAGCGGCGGCACCGCGTCGGGCGACACGCTGGACTCGGTCGAGGACATCGCCGGGACCGGCTTCGCGGACACCCTGATCGGCAACGGCGCCGACAACAGCCTGATAGGGCGCGGCGGCAACGACGCTCTGATCGGCGGCGCGGGCAATGACGTGCTCCTCGGCGGCGACGGGGCCGATTTCCTCTCGGGCTCGTTCGGCACCGACACGCTGGACGGCGGTGAGGGTAACGACGTGCTGCGCGGCGGCGAGGAGGGGGACCAGATCGACGGCGGCGGCGGGTTCGACTGGCTGCTCTACAACACCGCAGCGGCATCGGTGACGGTGAACCTTGGGCTGGGCGTGGGGCTGGCCGGCGAGGCGCTGGGCGACACGATCACCGGGGTCGAGCACCTGATCGGCACCGCCTTTGCAGACACGCTGACCGGCGACGCCAGCCGGAACTTTCTGCTGGGCGGCGCCGGCGCCGACACGCTGGACGGCGGCGATAACGACGATACGCTGAAGGGGCAGGGCGGCAACGACACGATCCATGGCTCGGCGGGGATCGACGTGCTGATCGGCGGCACCGGGGCCGATGCGCTGCACGGCGGTCCTGGTGGCGACTGGGCGAGCTATATCGAGGCCACGGCGGGCGTCAGCGCCAGCCTGGTTGCCGGGGGCCTGGCGGGCGAAGCATTGGGCGACACTTACGACAGCATCGAGAACCTGTGGGGGTCGCTGTTCGCCGACACGCTGACCGGCGACGGCGGCACCAACCTGATCCGCGGCGAAGATGGCAACGACACCATCCATGGAGGCGGCGGCGACGACGTGCTGATCGGAGGCAACGGCGCCGATCTGTTCAGGTTCTTCGATGGCGACGGGGTCGACCGGATCAACGGCTTCCTGATCGGCACCGATCTGATCCAGATCACCGGCGCCGCGACACAGTTCGCCGACCTGACGCTGGGAGTCTTCGCCGGCTCGGCGACGATTGGCTACGATCCTGGCGGCACCATCGTGCTCAGCGGCATCGACGTGTCTCTGGTCACCGCGGATCTCTTCGTTTTTGCCTGATCCGCACGCGGCCCGGAACCGATCGTTAACCACCGGCTGGTAACCAGTCCTCCGCGGCGGGCGAAACCCGTCGGCCGGCGTGGCAGGGGAGAGCATCGTCCAGTGAGGTTCCAGCGTCTCAGGAAAGTGTTCGGCCGGCCTGAGCCCGCAACTCCGCACCCGGGAGACGAGATCCAAGACGATCTGCGTGCGGCGTTCGACGCGGATTTCTATCGCCGGCAATGCGGCGAGAACGTTCCAGACCACACCGATCTGCTGCAGCACTATCTGGATATCGGCTGGAAGCAGGGCAGGGACCCGGCGCCGTGGTTCTCGACCTCGGCCTATCTGGCGGGCAATCCGGATGTGGAACTGGCCGGCATCAACCCGCTGGCGCATTTCGTGCAGTATGGCCGCCGCGAGGGCCGTGTTGCCGGGATCGCCCGGATGCCGGAGGCCCCCGCAACGCCGGAGCATTGCGGCCCCGAATCCGCCGCTGATGAGGCGGCGCGGATCGCCGAGACGATTGCCCCGCATTTCGATGCCGGGTTCTATCTGGCGGTCAATCCGGACGTCGCCGAGGCCGGGCAGGACCCGGTGCTGCATTATGTGAACCAGGGCTGGCGGGAAGGGCGCGATCCGACGCGCGGCTTCTCGACCAGCTACTACCTGGATTCCAGTCCCGATGTCAGGGCCGAAGGGCTGAACCCGTTCTGGCATTTCATCGTCGCGGGCCGCGAGGAAAACCGCCTGCCGGCCGAACCGGGCGGATACAAGGCCCAGATCCTGAAAGCCCTGGTTCCGCTGGAGCAAACCGTGGAATCCTGGTGCAAGGCGCGGCGCGACTCCGCCCGCGCCGATGCCCAGGAACTGGCCGAGGTTCTGAAGCGGACCCTCCGGCGCGGGTCCGGGCGCCTGCTGGTCGGCTTCGCCCATGACGACTACCGCAACAATGTCGGCGGCGTTCAGCTCTGCATCCTGCGTGAGGAGCAGGCGGCGCTCGCGGCAGGGCACAGCTATCTGTCGCTGCGTCCCAGGCATCCGCTGCCCCGCCTCGCCGCCCCCGCCGATGCCGAGGGACTGGAGGTCGAGATTGCCCTCAACGGCGAGGAATTCGGCTGGGCGCCGCTGTCGCAGCTTGTCGCCACGGTCGCCCGGGCGAGATCCGCGAAGACCGCCGTCTCGCTCGTTGTCCATTCCCTGCTTGGTCATGCACCCGAGGCCGTCGCGGCTGCGGCGGCGGCGTGGGAACCCGACGACGCCTGGTTCTGGCTGCACGACAATTTCTCGATTTGCCCCAGTTATGCGCTGCTGCGCAACGGCATCACCTTTTGCGGGGCGCCGGGGCCCGAATCGCAGGCCTGCGGGATCTGCGTCTATGGCGAGGAGCGCGCCCGTCATCTGCCGCGCATCCGCGATCTCTTCGCCGCCGTCCCGTTCACCGTGGTCGCGCCATCGGAGTCCGAGCGGGCGCTGTGGACCGCCCGGTCGGGGATCGCGGCAACGCGCTGCATCGTTCAGCCGCACCTCACCCTCGACTGGACCGGCGCCCGCCGGCGCAGCGGGGCCGAGCGCGAGGGTCCGGTCCGCGTGGCTTTCGCCGGGATCGCCTCGACCGTCAAGGGGTGGCCGGCCTACCGGCGGCTGGCCGAGAGCGCTGCCGGGCTCGATGGCCTCGAGTTCCATTATCTGGGCGTCGGCGAGATCGACTCCAGTGCCATAACCGCCCGGCATGTCGCGGTCACATCCGCGCGGCGCATGGCGATGCGCGACGCATTGATCGACATCGGAGCCGACCTGGTCGTGATCTGGTCCGCCTGCCCGGAGACCTTCTCGTTCACCGCCTACGAGGCGCTGGCCGCCGGGGCGGCGATCATCACCCATCCGGGCACCGGCAACGTCGCGGCACTGGTGCGCGAGACCGGCCGGGGAAGGATCCTGGACGGCGACGCGCAGCTCGCGGAGTTCTTCGCCAATGGCGAGGCCAGGACGCTGGCGGAGGGCAACCGCCTGAAAGCCGAACGGGGCGCGTCCTTCATCCTCGGCCGGATGACCATCGACCTGATCGAGGAGGAACGCGCGGATGGCGGTGCACTGCTACACGAGCTTCACGTTTAGCTATCTGGCCAAGGCCCGGGTTCTGGCCGCGACGCTGAAGCGCCATCACCCGGACTGGATTCTGTGGGCGGTCATCACCGACCGCGCGCCGGAGGGCTTTGACTTCGATCCGGCGGAGGAGGAGTTCGACCGGGTCGTCTGGGCGCACGAGATGTTCGCCGAGTCGTGGCTCTTCGGTCATGACGTGGTCGAAGCCTGCACGGCGGTGAAGGGCAAGGCGCTGCAATTGCTGCTTGACCAGCCGGACTGCGAAAAGGCGTTCTATTTCGATCCCGACATCGCCGTCTTCGGCCCGCTGGACCCGCTGGCCGAGGCGCTGGACCCCGGGCCGGACGGGGCGTCGATCCTGCTGACCCCGCACCAGGTCGACCCGGAGGGGCCGCGCAGCGCCGTGATCGACAACGAGGTCGCCTCGCTGGCCTACGGCACCTACAACCTGGGTTTCATCGCCGTCCTCAACGACGCCGAGGGGCGGCGCTGCGCCGACTGGTGGGCCGAGCGGCTGCGCGACTGGTGCCACGACCGGCTCGATATCGGGGTCTTCGTCGACCAGAAATGGTGCAACCAGATCCCGGCCTTCTTCGACCGGGTCCGGATCATCCGCGACCCCGGCTACAACGTCGCCAGCTGGAACCTGGGCCGCCGCCGCATTGACATCACCCCGGAGGGCGACATCCTGATCAACGGCGCCCACCGCCTGCGCTTCTTCCATTTCACCAAGCTCGGGCCCATCGGCGATGCAATGACCCAGCGCTACGCCCGCGACAATGTCGAGGTCTACGAGATCTGGGCCTGGTACCGGATGAAGGTCGAGGCGTTCACCGACCCGCGTATCCCCAAAGGCTGGTGGCACTACGCCGCCTTCGAGAACGGCATGCCCATCGCCAAGCCGATGCGGGTGCTCTACCGCGAGCGGCGCGACCTGCAGGCCGCCTTCCCCGACCCGCGCGCAACGGGCGAGAACTCGTACCTGAACTGGATGCGGGCCGAGACCGCGTTGCTCGGCGGTCTGGCGGAGGAGCCCGCGCAATGAAGCATGTCGTCGTCGTCTACCAGTTCGGCAAGGTCGCCAGCACGTCGCTGGTGGCCACGCTGAATGCCCTGCCGGATGTCGAGGCGGTGCAGGCGCATTTCCTCGGCCGTGCGAGCCTGAAGGAGATGGTCGATCTGATCGTCGATCCGGGCACCGGCGATTATTTCCACAGGCACCAGGTGGGGCAATTCATCGAGAACGCGCGAACGACCCGCCTGATCCAGGCACACCGCCAGGGCCTGGCCGGCGACGCTGCGCTGTCGATCATCACGCTCTGCCGCGATCCCTTCGACTGGTTCCGGTCCAGCCTCATCCAGGACATGGCGGGGTACCGCCCGGTTCTGGAAGGGTTGCAGGCCTCGGCGGGGGATGACGGCGACGAGGATTCGATTCGCAAGGCTCTGGAGCGGATGTTCGCCCTGTTCGCAGGGATCATCGACGAATTCGGCGGCATCGACGCGCTGATCGAGCGGCAGGCTACCGACAAGAAGTGCCTGTCGGGCCATGCCGCGCTGTCCGCCAGCCGCGGGTTGCTGGCGATGTTCTACATGATGCTGCGGCCGTTCTCGTGGTTCGAGGCACATTACCGGACCGCCATCGGCCATGACCTGACCGAGTTCCGCGACATCGGCGGCGCGGTGCTGTACCGCGACGCGGGCTGGAGCAAGCTGATCCTGCTGCGCTATGAAGACCTCGGCGACCAGATCGGGATCGCCGGGCGCAAGCTGGGCATCGGCCCGGTCGAGGAACTGGTCCGCGAGAACCTCAGTGGCGGCAAGGAGATGGCGCAGACCGTCGCCGCGGCCTTCCGCAGCGATGCGGCCGGCGAACTTCACGCGCGGTTTCGGGCCACCGCCTATGCACGCCGGTTCGGCTACGCCTGAGCGTCGGATGGAGGTCGCCGACACCATTCACGGGCCTATGGAACTGGTTGGCGGTCCGCAGGATCTGATCTGTCGCAGCCTGCGCGAGACCGGCGAATGGGGCCAGACCGAGATCGCGATCTTCGCGGCGGCGCTGTCCGGGCGGGATTTCGTCTGGGACGCCGGGGCCTTCATCGGCACCTTCAGCCTGGGTGTCCGGCAGCTCACGGGCGCGCGGGTGCTGGCGATCGAGCCGGACCAACAGGCGGCGGCGGCGCTCGGCCGGAACCTGGCGGCGAATGCTGGCGGCGGGTTCCAGGTGGTTCGCAAGGCGCTGGGCGCGACCGAGGGGATGATGCGCCCGGTGCCGTGCACATCGGAGGACAACCGCGGCACCCAGCGCTTCGAGCCCGCCGGAACCGGATATCCCGGCGGCGCTGCCGTGCCCTGCACCACGCTGGCCCGCCTCCGGGGCGAATTCGGCGACTACACCGCACTCAAGCTCGATATCGAGGGCGGCGAGTTCGAGGCATTGCGGGCCGATGCGCGCTTCATCCGCCAGACCCGGCCCCTCGTTTGGGCAGAGTGCAACGAGGCGGCCCAGGTCAAGGCGCTGCTGGGCTTCTTTCTGTGGGCCGGGCTGGACCCGGTCTATGTCGCCTTTCCCGCCTTCCGCCGGGCGGGCTACCGCAATGGCGCCGCGCCGATCTATCCCATCGCCTACGAGGCGGCGATCTGCGGCGGCGGCCGGGGCCAGTTCCGCGACCTCGGCGACAATTTCGGCGGCGAGGAGATCATCACGCGTCCCCTCGCCTCGTTCCAGGACCTGAAGCAGGCCATGTGGGACACGCCGCGCTGGGGCCGCGAGGACTGGGCGCGAATGTCGCGCGCCGAACTGATCGCGCGGCTCGGCCGGATGCAGCGCGGCGAGAGCTTCGGTACGTTCCTGGCATAGCGTGCACCTGCCGGGTTGCCGGCCGTGCCCGGACGCGCGGCTAGAGGACCAGCCGCTTCGCCCTAGCCCTTCCCCGCGAACCGCGCTTCCATCGCTTCGCGCATCTCGTCGGTGATCTTGGCGAACAGGTTTTCCGGCACCGTGAAAGCGTGGCCGGCGGGCAGGGCTTGCAGGGCCGCCGCCACATCCGACGGCCAGGCCTCGGCGTCCGCCTCGGCGCCCACCGCCGCCAGCATGGTGCCGGAGGCGTCGGGGATGAAGGGCCGCGACAGGATCGCGTAGAGCCGGATCAGGTTGAGCGCGAAGCGGATCGAGGCCGCTGCCCGGCCCGGGTCCTCCTTGAAGGCTGCCCAGGGTGCCGCCGATTGCAGGTACTCGTTGCCTGCGACCCAGATCGCCCGCAGCTCGGCGGCGGCCTTGCGGAACTCCATCGCCTCCCAGTGCTCGTCATATGCCGCCAGCCGCCGCGAGATCTCCGAGATCACGGCAGCCTCGGCCTCGCCATAGGCGCCGCCCTCCGGCACCGTCTCGCCGAATTTCGAGCGGCAGAACTTGGTGACGCGGCTGACGAAGTTGCCGAGCACATCGGCCAGGTCCTTGTTGACGCCCGCCTGGAACGAGGCCCAGGTGAAATCGCTGTCCGAGCCCTCGGGCGCGTTCGACAAGAGCCACCAGCGCCAGTAGTCGGAGGGCAGGATCTCGAGTGCCTGGTCCATGAAGACGCCACGGCCCTGGCTGGTCGAGAACTTGCCGCCCTCGTAGTTCAGCCAGTTGAAGCCCTTGATGTAGTCGACCAGCTTCCAGGGTTCCCTGCCGTCGTAGTTGGCGCCCATCATGGTCACAGGGAAGCTGAGCGTGTGGAACGGCACGTTGTCCTTGGCCATGAACTCGACATAGCGCACGTCATCGGCGCCCAGGTCCTCGCGCCACCAGCGCTGCCAGGCGCTGTCCGGCAGGGCGTTGGCGTCGGCCCATTCGGCGGTCGCGGCGATGTACTCGATGGGGGCGTCGAACCAGACATAGAAGACCTTGCCCTCCATGCCCGGCCAGTCTTGCGAGCCCCGCTTGACCGGAATGCCCCAGTCGAGGTCGCGTGTGATGCCCCGGTCCTGCAGCCCCTCGCCCTCGTTCAGCCATTTCTTGGCGATCGAGGTGGTCAGCAGCGGCCAGTCGGTCTTCGACTCGATCCACTTGGTCAGCCGCTCGCGCATGGCGGACTGGCGCAGATACAGGTGCTTGGTCTCGCGCACCTCGAGGTCGGTGGAACCCGAAATCGCCGAGCGCGGCTCGATCAGGTCGGTGGGGTCGAGCTGCTTGGTGCAGTTCTCGCACTGGTCGCCGCGGGCGCGGGTGTAGCCGCATTCCGGGCAGGTACCCTCGATGTAGCGATCGGGCAGGAACCGGCCGTCTGCGTGGGAGTAGACCTGTTTCTCGGTCACCTCCTCGATCAGCCCGGCTTCGTAGAGCCGCCCCGCCAGGTGCTGGGTCAGCTGGTGGTTGCGCTGCGACGAGGACCGGCCGAAGTGGTCGAACGACAGACGGAAGCCGTCGCCCAGGCGCTTCTGCACCGCCCACATCTCGGTGCAGTAGTCGGCGACCGATTTACCCGCCGCCGCCGCCGCCAGTTCCGCCGGTGTGCCGTGCTCGTCGGTGGCGCAGATCAGCCGCACCTCGTGGCCCCGCGCCCGGCAAAACCTCGCATAGGCATCCGCCGGCAGCATCGAGCCGACGAGGTTGCCCAGATGCTTGACCCCGTTGATATAGGGCAGGGCCGAGGTGATCAGGATGCGCGCCATTCTTTGCCTCCGGGTTTCGCGCGCTCTCTATAGCGGCAGTTCGGTCCGGATCAAATGATCTTGCCGGCACCCGTCTGAAATCGGCACGTTTTCTGCCCGCGTTGATTTCGATCATCGCGCGACCGGCGGGGTTTCGGTATCAGAACGCTGTGGGCGCCAGTGTCCCCCCCTCATGGCGCCCACAATCCGGAGTTCGCCATTTTGCGAACTATGGACAGCCCCTGCCGAAGCGGATGCGGGAGACGTCCCGCATCCGTTCAGCTGTCGTCGACGTCCCGCATCAGGGCGGCGAGGGCTGCCGTCTCCATGCCGGGCGTGCCGCCCGCCTGCAGCGCGGCGGCGGCGTTCAGCCGGGCATGCGCCCCCCGGTTCTGGTTCAGCTTGAAGGTGCTGTCGACCTTTGCCACCGTCATCTCGACCGGCACGATCTGGCGCAGCAGCCCCGCCAGGGTCTCGGGCTTCAGCTTCGATGTCTTCCAGACCGGCTTGGGCGCCAGCCGTGCCTCGAACTTGTCCGACAAACGGTCGAGATGCGCCTTGAGCCGGTCCTCGGGCACGAGCGACAGCGGGCCGCGAAGGTCGACGGCCACGTAGTTCCAGGTCGGCACCTTGTCCTCCTCGCCATACCAGTCGGGCGAGATGTATCCGTCCGGGCCATAGACCATCAGCAGCGCCTCGGCCGGGCCGTCCTTCAGATGCCTGGCCAGCGGGTTCGAGCGGACCAGATGGGCGGCCACCAGGCCGTCCTCGATCACGAAGGGCACATGGGCCGCCAGCACGCCTTCGGGGCCGCAGGCCGTCAGGATTCCGAAGCCGCGCCGGTCGGCGAAGTCCAGGGCGCGGCTCTCGGCTTCCTTCCGGAAGGCTGGATTCGGGTGCATCCGCTGCTCCTCAGATTGCGATCGCGGTGGTCAGAATCGGCACCGACGAGAAGAAGAACTCGCCCTCCGCCTCGGCGGCGTCAAGGGCCGCGAGCCAGGCACCGGCCCGTTCCGCCGCGACACCTTGCTCGATCGCATAGGCAGCCATCAGCCGGGCCGCCCAGTAGGCGAAGGCGTTCTCGTGCAGGTTGGGGTTCACGATCGGCACCGGCAGCGTCCGGATGTTGGAGAATCCGGAGCGCGCCATCATCGGCGGCAGGCGGGCCGGCAGGTTGGGCCAGGGGGCATGGCCGTCCCAGGCGCGGGTGATCTCGGCGGTCAGGCCCACATCCGGCCCGTGCCAGAATGCGGAATCCCAGTTTGTGGCCAGGCACAGGAACCGCCCGCCCGGCTTCAGCACCCGGCGCAGCTCGGCCAGCGTGGCGCCGAGGTCGTCGATATACTCGATCACCTGGACCGCGACCGCCGCATCGAAGACGCCGTCGGGATAGTCCAGGCCCTTGATGTCGCCGACCACCGGCTTGACGGCGGGCACATTGGCGCATTCCCTTTCCGCCGCCGCGATCTGGTCGGGCGAGAGATCCACCCCGGCCGCCAGCCCGTGCGGCCCCAGCGCCAGGCCGATATCCCGCAACAACAGGCCGGCGCCGCAGCCGACCTCGAGCACCCGCTCGCCACGCCGAGGTCCCAGCTCCTGCAACACCGCGTGGCGCCGCGCCGCCATCTCCTGGCAGGCGGCGAGCCGTTGCTGAATGGTCGCGATTTCGCCGGTGAAGTCCATGGGGGCGTTATAGGGTCGGGATGTGGCGCGCACCAGCCCACAAGCGGCGCTCATCGCCCGATCGCCGGTCCCGAGGAAATCTGCGCATACGGCGTCTTCGGGTCTCGGGCCGCTGCTCAGACCTCGTCCGCGAAATGCTTCATGGTCAGCAGGATCGGGTTCGGCGCCGCCTGGCCGAGGCCGCAGATCGAGGCGTCGATCATGGCGGTGGAAAGCTCGGTCAGCAGTTGCTGGTCCCACTTGTCGGCCTGCATCAGCTTCACGGCCTTCTCGCAGCCGACCCGGCAGGGGGTGCACTGCCCGCAGCTCTCGTCCTCGAAGAAGCGCAGCATGTTCAGCGCCGCGTCGCGGGCCCGGTCCTTGTCCGACAGCACCACCACTGCCGCCGAGCCGATGAACGAGCCATGCGGCTGCAGCGTGTCGAAATCGAGCGGAATGTCGTCCATCGAGGCGGGCAGGAGCCCCGCCGAGGGGCCGCCCGGCTGGTAGGCCTTGAACTCATGCCCGTCCAGCATCCCGCCGCAGGCCTCGATCACGTCGCGGATCGTGGACCCGGCGGGCAGCAGCTTGACCCCCGGATTCTTCACCCGGCCCGAGACCGAGTAGGACCGCAGTCCCTTGCGCCCGGTCTTCTCGGTGGGCGAGAGCACCTGC
>DATHZU010000076.1:0-2809 GCA_035458445.1 Thermohalobaculum sp.
GTTTGTCGCCGAGGAACCGGTAGCGCGAGAAGGCATAGGCTGCAGGCAGGGCGACAGAGACGGAAATCACCGTGTTTATAGCAACATAGGTAATCGAGTTGATGTAGCCCGAATACCAGGTCGGATCGGTCAGGATCTTGACGTAGCTGGCGGTGGTGAAGTCCGCCGGGAACCACGAGAAGCCGCCCAGTATCTCGTTCGTCGTCTTGAACGACATGTTCACCAGCCAGTAGATCGGCAGCATCAGGAAGACGATGTAGAGGGTCGGCACCAGCCAGCGATACCGGGTCATCTGCTCTTCCTCTGCATGGTGATGGTGTAGAACAGCCAGGATGCCAGCAGCACCATCAGGAAGTAGACTATGCTGACCGCCGCGGCGTTGCCCAGATCCTGCTCGCCCAGCGCGGTCTTCACCAGGTCGATGGAGAGGAAGGTAGTCGAGTTGCCAGGGCCGCCGCCGGTGAGGACGAAGGGCTCGGTATAGATCATGAAGCTGTCCATGAAGCGCAGCAGCACCGCGATGGTCAGCACATGGCTCATCTTCGGCAGCTGAATGTACCAGAACACCGCCCAGCGCGAGGCGCCGTCGATCTGCGCGGCGCGGTAGTAGTTCTCGTCGATTGATTGCAGCCCGGCATAGGCCAGCAGCACCACCAGCGAGGTCCAGTGCCAGACATCCATCAGGATCACCGTGAACCATGCCGACAAAGGCTGCTGGGTAAAGTCATACGGTATGCCCAGCCAATTGAGCCCATAGCCCAGAAGGCCGATATCTGGCAGCGCGTAGATGTTCCACATCGCGCCGACCACGTTCCAGGGGATCAGCAGCGGAAGCGACATAAGTACCAGGCAGACCGAGGCCCAGAACCCCTTGCGCGGCATCGTCAGCGCAATGGCCACGCCCAGTGGCAGCTCGATGGCCAGGATGGTGCCGGTGAAGATCATCTGCCGGCCCAGCGAGCTGAGAAACCGCTCTGAATGCAGCACGTCGCTGAACCAGCGGGCGCCGACGAAGGAGTAGGTACCGTAGAACACCTCCTGCACCGAGTAGTTTACCACGGTCATCAGCGGGATGACCGCATTCATCGCCACCAGCGCGAGCACCGGCAGCACCATGAACCAGGCGCGTTGGTTGACCGTCTTTTCCATCAGGCGGCCCCCCGCTGTTTCCGTTCGTCGCTGTCAACGATCCAGCCGTCCGCATAGACATGGGCGGCGGAAGGCTCGAAGGTCACATGAGTCATGTCGGCTCCGATTTCGGCGTCCTCGGGAAGGATCGCGTTAACCTCCGTACCCTCGAACTCGGCGCGCACGATCTTGTGGCTGCCGACATCCTCGACCCGGCGGATCGTCACAGGAAGTCCGGAGCCCTCGGCATTCGGCCGGGTGAATTCCGGCCTGATCCCCAGCGTGACTTCGCCGCCGCCGACATCGCTGAAGCCGCGTCCCAGCGGGATCTCGTGCCCGCCGACGAAGGCGCTGGCGCCCTCGACGCGGGCGGGCAAGACGTTCATCCCCGGCGAGCCGATGAAATAGCCCACGAAGGTATGAGTCGGGCGCTCGAAGAGCTCTTGCGGTGTGCCCAGTTGTACCACCTCGCCTTCCAGCATGACCACAACCTTGTCCGCGAAGCTAAGCGCCTCGGTCTGGTCATGAGTGACGTAGATCATGGTGTGGCCGAACTGGCGGTGGAGCTGCTTGAGCTGGGTGCGCAGCTCCCATTTCATCTGCGGGTCGATCACCGTCAGTGGCTCGTCGAACAGGATCGCCGAGACGTCCTCTCGGACCATGCCGCGCCCCAGCGAGATCTTCTGCTTGGCGTCCGCCGTAAGCCCGCGGGCCTTCTGGCCCAGCTTGCCCTCCATCCCGATCATTGCCGCGATCTCGCGCACCCGCTTGTCCAGATAGGCCGCTTCCGCGCCCTTGTTCCGCAGCGGAAAGGCCAGGTTGTCGTAAACCGTCATTGTGTCGTAAACGACCGGGAACTGGAAGACCTGGGCGATGTTCCGCGCCCCCGTCGGAAGCTTGGTCACGTCGCGCTCGCCGAACAGAACCCGTCCGCGCGAGGGCACCAGCAGCCCCGAGATGATGTTCAGAAGCGTGGTCTTGCCACAGCCCGACGGCCCAAGCAGCGCGTAGGCCTCGCCGTCCTGCCATTCGTGATCGATGGTCGGCTTGATCTGGAAATCCTCGCGCCCCTTCGGATTCGGAGAGTAGGAGTGCGCCAAGCCCTCGAGAGTGATCTTCGCCATCGCGGTCCCCTCAGGCGGCGCTGGCGTAGGAGCCGGCATCGACCAACCGTCCCTCCGCATTGAAAATATAGACGTAGCGGGGATCGACATAGACCTCCCGCGCCGTCCCGGTGGCGATATCCTGGACTCCGTGCACCAGTGCCACCCAGCGCTGGCCCTGATGATCCATGTGGACGAAGCTCTCCGAGCCGGTGATCTCGGTTCCCACCACGCTGGCCGCGAAGGCCAGCACGTCGGCGCCGTGGCGCTGCACATGCAAGTGGTTGGGCCGGAACCCCGCCAGGTAGCTGCCCTCCGGAAGGTTGGCCAGCGTCCCGGCCGCGCCGACGCTCTGCCCGTCGCCGAAGTTCAGCCGGTCGCCCGCCTTGACCACGGGCAGGAAGTTCATCGGCGGGTCCGAGAACACCTGCGCGGTGGTCGCATCGGCGGGCTGGCGGTAAACATCGGGCGTAAGGCCGAACTGGGTGATCCGACCCTCCCACATGCACGCCGTGTTGCCGCCCAGCAGCAGCGCCTCATGCGGTTCGGTGGTGGCGTAGACGAAGATCGCACCGGAG
>DATHZU010000077.1:0-2731 GCA_035458445.1 Thermohalobaculum sp.
ACCTGCCGGTGGCGCGCGCCGACGAGCACGACGCGGTCTATCGCACCGCAGACGAGAAATACGACGCCATCGTCGACGAGATCAAAGCCGCGCACGAAAAGGGTCAGCCGGTGCTGGTGGGCACCACCAGCATCGAGAAATCCGAGTTCCTGTCCGGCCTGCTCGACAAGGCCAAGATCAAGCACAACGTGCTGAACGCCCGCCAGCACGAGAAAGAGGCGCAGATCGTGGCCGAGGCCGGCAAGTTCGGCGCGGTGACGATTGCGACGAACATGGCCGGGCGCGGCACCGACATCCAGCTGGGCGGCAATGTCGAGATGCGGGTACTGGCCGAGACCAAGGACGTCGAGGGCGCCGACGAGATCGAAGCGATCCGTACCCGCATCGAGGCAGAACTGGCCGAGGCGAAGAAGAAGGCTATCGCCGCCGGCGGCCTGTGGGTCGTTGCGACCGAGCGCCACGAGAGCCGGCGCATCGACAACCAGTTGCGCGGCCGGTCGGGCCGCCAGGGCGATCCGGGCCGGTCCTCGTTCTTCCTCAGCCTGCAGGACGACCTGATGCGCATGTTCGGCTCCGACCGGATCGACGGGATGCTGCAGAAGCTGGGTCTGGAGGAGGGCGAGGCCATCATCCATCCCTGGGTCAACAAGGCCATCGAGAAGGCCCAGGGCAAGGTCGAGGCGCGCAACTTCGATATCCGCAAGAACCTGCTGAAGTTCGACGACGTGATGAACGATCAGCGCAAGGCCATCTTCGAGCAGCGCCGCGACATCATGGAAGCCAAGGACCTCTCCGAGACGGTTCGCGACATGCGCCACACGGTGATCGACGAGATGGTTGGCCGCCATATTCCGAAGCGCGCCTATTCCGACCAGTGGCAGGCCGATGAGCTGGAGCAGGAGGCGTCGATGGTCCTGGGGACGCCGGTGCCGGCCAGGGAATGGGCCGCCGAGGAAGGCGTCGATGACGAATTGATCCGCGAGCGCCTCTACGAGGCGGGCGACGCTTTCATCGCCTCGAAGGAGCAGCAATTCGGCGCTGACACCATGCGCAACATCGAGAAGGGCCTGCTGCTGGAGATACTGGACCGGCACTGGCGCGAGCATTTGGTTATGCTGGAGCATCTGCGCTCGGTGGTGTTCCTGCGCGGCTATGCGCAGCGCGATCCGCTGAACGAGTACAAGTCCGAGGCGTTCGCGCTGTTCGAGCGGCTGCTGTCGCAGTTGCGGATCGACATGACCCGCAATCTGGGCGCAATCCGCCCGCCGTCGGAGGAGGAACTGGCCGAGGCGCGCGCGAGGATGGAAGCGCAGATGCAGGCCCGCGCCGAAGCTGCTGCCGCCGCCCATGCCGCCGGGGAGGAGGCCCGCCGTGCCGCCCTGCCAGCCGCAGCGGTTGCCTATGCTTCGGGCAATGGCGCAACCGGCGCGGCGCCGGCGGCACCGGACCAGTCAGACCCCTCGACCTGGGGAAAGACCGGCCGGAACGCCCCTTGCCCCTGTGGCTCGGGCAAGAAGTACAAGCATTGCCACGGTATGCTGAGCTAGTCCGGGTTGCATCCGATCCCCGGGATTTCCCGCTTAGCGCGAAACGCAGCCGTTTTTTTGCTGCGGAAAGAACCGATGCCGGGAATCGAGGGGGCCAGGCGCCGCAGAAAAGCCCGGTTTCGGTGATTATTGGCGTGCGGTCGATTTGCGACAGAATCTTACATATTCTTTGCAAGATTCTGGTCTCAATGTGTAATTCGGGTTAAAAGGGGTGTATTAGGGTGCGTTAACGGTAGGTGGAGTGTTCCGCCACCGAAGGGGGCTGCAACGCGTGTTAAAAGACGACAGACTGATGTCGATGCTTACCGTATTGCTGGTAGTGGCAACGGTGATCATGATCCTCCAGCGCTCCGAGGTGTTCGACAGGTATCTTGGAGACGGTTCAGACGCGTTCGAGCTCGTGCGCGATGAAATAATTTTGCCTGCGAACGAACTCGCGGAAATTGATGTTCTTGCCAATGACGTGGGGATCGGTTCGAGCGACCGCAACCAGCTCATCGTCGTCACTCAACCGCCCTGCGGCCGGGCCTCCGCCGTCGATGGCCGGATCCAATTCGTTGCGACGGAGCGCTGCGCGGGCCCACAGAGTTTCAACTATGCGGTATCGGGTCGCGGCGAGGGTGTGACGGGAGAGGTGCTCGCGATCGTGCGGGTGGACGATCCGGCCCAGAACCAGATTGCCGCAGACGCCCAACGCGACGTCCCGGCGCCGACCCCGGCGCCGGCGCCGGCGGTGGCGCAAAGCACCCTTCAGCGCAGCGCCGCCGACCCGTCGGTCCTGGCCGCGCAGCCTGAAGGGGCGACCCGGATCGCCGCGGTTCCGTCGGTTCCCAGGCCGCAGACCGGCCAAGTCAACGGATTGGTCGACATCGCGGTCGCCGCGCGTGCCGTGGCTGCCGGCAATGCCGGGCTGGCGCTCGGCGTCGGCGGCAGCGTCGGCCCCAGCCCCAGCGTCACCATTCCGTCGGACCAGTATGGCGGTGGCGAGGCGCTGGCGGCGCAACCACCGATCCAGCCGCCGATGAGCCCCGAGCCGGCGCCGGAGCCGGCTTTGGAACCGGCCCCCGCCCCGGAGACGGCGCAGGAGCCGGATCAGCAGACGATCGCCGCACTTCAGCCCGCGGCTGGCGAACCGCCGCAACAGGCCGCCGAACCGGCTGAGGCCACCGGTTCCGAAGCCGGCC
>DATHZU010000078.1:0-3612 GCA_035458445.1 Thermohalobaculum sp.
GTCTTTCTTCGCCCCAGCGCCGCGTTACGCGGCAGCGCGCGCCCTGAAACGGCGGCGGCGGCGCGCCGGGGGCTTGGCGCCGTCCGACCGATCCGCCTTGTTCGCCGGGCCGGCATGCCCGCCGCCGCGCCGCGCCTCGGGCGCGCCGTCCTGGACCGGAGCCAGCCGGGTGCGCGTCAGCTTCTCGACCGCCCGCAGCTTCTCGCGCTCTTCAGGCGCGCAGAGGGTGATGGCGATGCCGGCCGCGCCGTTGCGCGCGGTGCGCCCGATGCGATGGACATAGCTCTCGGCTTCGTCCGGCAGCTCGTAGTTGATGACATGGCTGATGCCGGTGACATCGATGCCGCGCGCGGCGATGTCGGTGGCGACCAGCACCTTGACCCGGCCGGACTTGAAGGCGTTCAGCGCCCGCTGGCGGGCGTTCTGGGCCTTGTTGCCGTGGATCGCCTCGGCCTCGATGCCGTCCTTGGCCAGATTTTCGGCAACCCGGTCGGCGCCACGCTTGGTGCGGGCGAAGACCAGGACGCGGCTGGCCTCGGGAGCGGACAGGATCGCCGCCAGGCGGGCGCGCTTGCCAGCCGCGGGCATCAGTTCGACCGACTGGTCGACCTTGACCACGGTCTCGCCCGGAGGCGCCACCGAGACCTTGACCGGATCGCGCAGCAGGCTGTCGGCCAGCCCCGCTACCTCGGCGGGCATGGTGGCCGAGAACAGCGCCGACTGGCGGCGCGGATGCAGCGCGGCGATGAACTTGCGGACCTCGCGGATGAAGCCCATGTCCAGCATCCGGTCGGCCTCGTCCAGCACCACCCAGCGCGCCTCGCCGAGGCGCACATGGCCCTCGCCGACCAGGTCGGTCAGGCGACCGGGGGTGGCGATCAGGATGTCGACGCCGCGCGAGAGCTGGCGGATCTGCGCATTGCGCGAGACCCCGCCCAGCACCAGCGCCGTGGTGATCCGGGCACCGCCGGCGAAGCGGCGGAACTGTTCCTCGATCTGCACCGCCAGCTCGCGGGTGGGCGCCAGGATCAGCGCCCGGCAGGTCTTCGGCGCCGGGCGGCCCGAGAGGGCGACGATGTGATGCAGGATCGGCAGGCCGAAGGCAGCGGTCTTGCCGGTGCCGGTCTGGGCGATGCCGAGGATGTCGCGCCCCGCGAGCTGCGGGCGGATCGCCTGCGACTGGATCGGGGTGGGCGTGGTGAAGCCTGCGCGTTCCAGCGCGGCGGTCAGCGGAGCGGCGAGGCCGAAGTCCGCGAAACTGGTGTCTGTATTCGTCGTCGTAGTCAAAATATGTCCTTTCCGCCGGCCCCCGCTTTCTGGCGGGCAACCGCGGTTCTGTCACAAGCCAAGCGCATCTGGCGGGGACGTCTCGGTGGCGACGGGCGTGCATTTGAGCACGCTTTGCGCTGTCGCTGCCGCGTTGTTGCGGCGGTCGTCCCTGCCTGCCGTGATGTTCGGAAAGAAGAGATCGGCGCACCGGGGCGTCATTCGTCGCCCGCGACCCGGATATGGATTCGATCCGGGCGGTGCTGGGCTCCATATGGGACAGTTGGCGCAAAAGCGCAAGAAGAAACGGTTTTTCCGCCCGCGGCAATTCGGCAGGGCGCGGCTCAGAAGTCCTTGCGCCAGGTGATGCCCACCGTCGAGTTGCCCTGCTGGCTGATCTCGGAGTCGAGCTTGACGCCCTCGAAGACCTCGACCTCGACCGTCACCGTGGTCCCCTGGCCCTGCAGCCCCTGGCGGGCACCGACGAAGATGCCTTCGCCGAGGTTGCGCCCGACCGTGACCGAGCTGTCCTCGACGGTTTCGCCCTCGACGCGCAGCACGTCGACGCCCACCGCCTCGCGGGCGAAATCCAGCGGCCCGGCCTTGCCGCTCATCAGCGTCGCGATGCCGGCGGCGAGCTGCACCGCCTGAGGCCCCGACAGCGACTGGCGCGACTGGCCGAACAGCAGGCGCGGCAACACTTCGTCCTCGGGCAGTTCCGGCACCGAGGCAAAGCGGACCTCGGGCTGGGAGGCGCGGCCTTCGACGACGATGCCGCCGCGGATGCCGTGGGCCTCGCGCTCGAGCGACACGTCGATCAGCGGATCGACCTCCGAGCCGCCGTCGAAACCGACCCGCCCGCGCGCCAGGTCGAAGGGGCGGCCCAGAAGGTCCAGCGCCCCGCGCACCTTTTCGATGTCGCCGGTGACGACGGGCCTGGCGGCGTCGCCCTGGATCGCGAGGGCCATCTTCCATTCGGAATCCAGCCCGCGCCCTCGGACGAAGATGTTTCCGGGCGCCGCGACGGTCAGGTCCAGCGACAGGCGGCTGCCGTTGCCGTCCTCCTCCTCAGGCTCGGGCGCGCCCTTGATGCGGATGCCCTCGAGCTCGATCACCTCGGGCGGCGCGGCGGCGACCAGCCGGACCTCGGCCCTCTCGACCGTCAGTGCGCCGCTGAGCTCCAGTGCCTTCAGCGGCCCTGCCAGCGCCAGGTCGCCACTGATCTGGGCGGTGATGTCGTCGCGGCGCACCAGCACCGCCTGGCCGATCTTCGCCGTCAGGTCGAGCGACGGCGGACCGCCCAGCCGCAGTGCCATGCGGGCCGAGACGGTGCCCTTCCCGCCGTCCGAGCCGTCGAGGGCCATGCTCAGCGTGCCGTCCTCGGCGATGCTGGAGGTGACGGTCAGCCCGGTCAGGATCGTCCCCGTGTCGAGGTTCTGGTATTCGCCGCCGGTCAGCGAAACGCCGCCCGAGACCCGCGGCGCCTCGATGGTGCCTGCCAGTTGCAGGTCGATATTCGCCTGACCGTCGAGGATGTGGCCGACCGCAGGCACCAGCGCCCAGAGATCGCCGATATCCCCCGCCCAGGTCACCGCGCCATCCAGCGCGCCGCGTTTCGGCACCTGCGGCACGCCGCCCGGCGCCGGGCGCAGCGGCACGGCCAGCCGCGCGTTCACCGGATCGCCGAAACCGTCGCGAAGCTGGGCGCTGGCCTGCAGCCGCGCGCCGTTCCAGCCCGCGTCGAGGTCGAGGTCCAGGTTCCCCTCGGCCGACTTGGTCTTCTCGAAGCCGATCCCGCGGCCCCGGGCCGTGATCTCGGCGCCGGCGCTGCCGGGGCGGGTGTCGAAGGCCGCCTTCAGGTCCAGCAGCCCGGCGGTGACCGGCAGCCCGGCCCAGCGGTCGAGCACGGTCAGCGGCAGCCGGGCGAGCGTCAGGTCGCCGGTGAAGCCGCCGGGGCGCTGGGCGGCATCGCCGGTCAGGCGGCCGCCTTCGGGCAGGTCGAGGTCCAGCCCCTCGGCGATGACGGCGCCGCCGCCGATCCGCAGACCCAGCGGCTGGCGCAGGCGCAGGCTGTCCGGCCCCGTCGTGGCCTCGGCACGGGCCAGCGTCACCGTTGTGACGGGACCGGAGGCATCGGCGCGGCCCGCCAGGCTGGCGGTCAGCGGCTCGCGCCCGAGGCTGCCCTCGGCCTCGACGCTGAATTCGATGGCGGCGAGCGGCCCGGCGGCGCGGGCCTGCACGGTGGCGAGCGACAACTCGCCCACATCGGCACCGATGGCGGTCACCCGGGCGTCAAGCACCGGCGTGCCGAGCAGATCGTCGGCCTGCAGCCGCAGCCGCGCCGAG
>DATHZU010000079.1:0-2444 GCA_035458445.1 Thermohalobaculum sp.
TCTCGCAGGGCAGCAATGGCACCTCGTGGGGCATCTCGCTGGAGGCCGGCAAGCGGTTTGAATTGGGCGGCGGGTTCTCGCTGAGCCCGCGGACGCACGTCGAATACACCGATTCCGACTTCAGCAGCTTTACCGACGACGACGGTGTATCCGTCCGCCAGAGGGACGGCGAGAGCCTCGTTCTGGGCGTGGGACTGCAGATCGAGCAGACGCTGCTGGCCAATGACAGCCTGTCGATCTTCGCCGATATCAGCGCCAACTACGACCTGCTTGACGACAGTTCGATCAGCGTCAACGGGATCGAGTTCCGCTCGGGCATGGAGGACGCCTGGGGGGCGCTGACGCTGGGCGCTTCGAAGCGTCTCGGCGGCGGCGTCTCGGCCTATCTGCAGGGCGAGTACGGCTCGGCGCTGGACGAGAATTTCGGCGACACGCCGACCTTCGGCGCGAAGATCGGCGTTTTCGTCGACTTCTGATCCGGAAGGCGGGAGCCAGGTATCGAAAAGGGGTGCGGCTCCGCAGCGAGCCGCGCCCCTTCGGCATCTTGGGGGCTGGATTGCCTGATGCGGCCAGAGTAGCATCCCCGGCAGTGGCCGAGGAAATCCAGTGATGTCCGAGAACGACCGCAACAGGCGGCTCGCCGCCATCGTGGCGACCGATGTCGTCGGATACAGCCGCATGATGGGCGCCGACGAGCAGGGCACGCTGGCGGCGCTGAAAGCCCTGCAAGCCGAATTGATTGAGCCTATCGTCGCCGAGCATGGCGGGCGGACGGTCAAGCTGATGGGCGATGGGGCGCTGATCGAATTTCCCAGTGTCATCAACGCAGTACATAGCGCAATCGCGTTGCAGGAGGGCTTGGCGGAACGGAATGCCGGGCGCAGCGGCGACAGCCGCATCCTGTTGCGCATCGGCGTCCACCTGGGCGACGTGATCGCCGATGGCGCGGACATCTTCGGCGAGGGGGTCAATGTCGCGGCGCGGCTGGAACCGCTCGCCGAGCCCGGCGGAATCGCGATCTCGGGCACGGCGCGCGACAGCCTGGACGGCCAGCTCGCGGCCCGCTTCGGCGATGCCGGCGAGAGGACGCTGAAGAACATCGCGAGACCGGTGCGTCTGTGGCAGTGGCGGGCGGGGAGGGCCCCCTCCAGCGCAAGGGCCGCGGTGCCCGAGCGTCCCTCCATCGCGGTGCTGCCCTTCGACAACATGTCTGGCGATCCCGACCAGGTCTATCTCGCCGACGGGATCGCCGAGGACATCCTGACCGGGCTGGCGCGGGTGCGCTGGCTGGTGGTGACCTCGCGAAATTCCAGCTTCTCCTACCGCGACAAGACCAAGGACCTGCGCAAGGTCGCTGGCGAACTTGGGGTGCGCTACGTTCTGGAAGGCAGCGTCCGGCGCGCCGGAGAGAGGGTCCGGATCACCGCCCAGCTGATCGACGCGGCGGAGGACCGGCATATCTGGGCCGAGCGATACGACCGCCAGCTCGCGGATATCTTTGACCTCCAGGACGAGATCACCGCGATCATCCTTGGCGCCATCGAGCCGGAATTGGGGCTGGCCGAGCAGGCGCGCGCCAGGCGCGCGGCGCCCGAGAGCCTTGAGGCCTGGGACCTGTACCTGCGCGGCCAGTGGCACCTGTTCCGTTTCACGGCCCAGGACAACGCCGCCGCGCTCGACCATTTTCGCCGGGCAATTACGCTCGACCCGGACTTCGCCGCCTGCCACGCGGGGCTGGCCTACGCCTGCCATCTGTCCGCGATCGAGGATTTCAGCGACGACCCGGCGGCCAGCATTGCCGAGGGGGTCGCGGCGGCTCGGCGCGCCGTCGCGCTCGACGACAAGGACGCCATGGCCCACTCCGTGCTGGCCCGCATCCTGACCATAAACCGCGAGCATGACGCGGCGGTGGTCGCCGGCCAGACTGCGGTTGGGCTGAACCCGAACAACGCCCAGGTCCGGTTCGGTCTCGCCGTCGCGCTGACCTTCACCGGGCGGGTGGAGGAGGCCCATGCTCAGCTCGACGAGGCATCGAGGCTCAGTCCCCGCGATCCAAACCTGTGGTCCTTCATGATCCTGCGGGCATGGGGGTTCGGCTGCACCGGTCGGTTCGAGGAGGCGGCGGAATGGTCCCAGCGAGCGGCGGCGCAGCCGAACTCGGTCCTGTGGCCGCAGGCGGTGCTGACCTCGGCGTTGGGGCATCTGGGCCGCGTCGCGGAGGCGCGGCAGGCAGCCCGGCGGTTCAGCGCCGAGAACCCGGACAAGGATATTCTGGCCATGTGGGACATCCTCCCGTTCCGCGACCCGTCCAATGCGGCGCTGATGGCCGAGGGCGTGCGGCGGGCACTGGCGGGAGGGTAGACCGGGTTGAAACCCGCTCGAGGTTCGGCGAGGGTCAGTTGAAGTTGCGCGCCACGGCAGCCGCGTTCATCAAAGCCTTGGCC
>DATHZU010000080.1:0-2707 GCA_035458445.1 Thermohalobaculum sp.
GCCTTCTACAAGGGCGAGAAGAAGCATCCGGCGGCGAGCCGCCCGGGCACCCTGCCGCAGGCGCTTAGTCTGCCCGAGGGGACCTGGTTCGAGAAATCCGAGACCGAGATCACCGCCGCCGACCGGGTGGCCGAGTTGGCGAAGGAGGCCGGATACTCGGGCGAGACGAGCACCGAGTTGGTCAGCTTCTGCAACACCGGACACTGGGCCGCGACCAACTGGTTCGCGCTCAGCGAGATGGCCGGAATCGAGGGGGTGAAGCTCTACCCGGAATCGATGGTCGGCTGGTCCAATTCGGGCGGCGAGGTCGTGAACGGCCAGTAGTGCGACCGTATTGGCGCGGAGCGGGTATTGCAGTCGCGGCGCTGCCCGCCCCCGGGGTTCTGCAAGATCGTGGAGCGGCGCTCGCCCGGCCGGAGCGCGCCTGGTTCAGGTCTTGCCGAGCAGTCTGACGGCGGCTGCGACAACACGCCACCACCTAGCGATTGTGGCCTTATCCGGTGTTGGGTACCCTCTTCGCGGCCCGCCAGGGACATGCCCGAGCGGTCCATGTGACGGGGGGTCAAGTGGGCACCTGCTTCCATAGTTTTCGAGGATACACCAGCGCGCTGGTCTCGGCCTCCTTCCTTGCCGGCTGTTCCGGGCCCGATAAGTTCTATGCTGGCGGCAGTTTGCCGGAGGACCAGACCGCGCTCATCGTCGGCAATGTCAACCCCGCGTCCATGAGGATCGACGGGCGGTCGCTCATCTCGGTCGGCAAGGCTGCTATCCTTCCGGGGACACACCGGATCGTGCTCATCAGCCCGACCAAGCCAAGCCGCTTTGGATATCTCGAGCTCGATGCGGAGCCGGGCCGCACCTACGCGGCCCGGATTGCGGTCGCTGAGGGGCAGGTCTGGACTTGGGCCGTCGAGACCGGTCCCTGCACGGTCGTGGCGGGGCAGCCGCCGGTGCCGGCCGACGAAATGACGCCGGTCGATCTGGGATGCGAGAAGCCGAAGCACGAGATCAAGCCCGAGCGCGTCCTGCTGGGCGTCGCATTGTTGCCGGTCATGGTTGCGGGCATCGGGTTGTACGCCGCCGCTGGCGCACCACCGATCCCCGACACCAAGGCGCGGGGCTGCGCTGACGACTGCTATCGCGAGCCGGACAGCGAGACCGAGCCGGTCGCGAAGCTGCTGATCCCGGCACGGGGAGAGGGCTGTGAGTTTAAACGGCTATGGCCGGGCAACTCGGCCTGCATCCTGGGGATCAGCATCGACGGATTCAATGCCGCGGGCGACGTGCGGTCGTTCAGGGTCCGGCCCGGGCGCCTGACCATGGTGTTCACGGCGGGGTTCACCCGCCGCGGTCTGGCGCCCTTCCGCGGCTCCCAGACCGACGGCCTGGCGCTGGAGGCGGAACCCGGCGAGGTCTACGCCCTGTGCACAACCACTGACAAGAAGCGCACTTGGTTCTGGGTCGTGAACAACGCGACCGGCGAGGTCGTCGCCGGAACCGCCCGACACGAGGGGGCGCCGGAAAAACCGTCGGGCCACTCGCCTTACTGTCCGCGATACTAGTTCACCGGCTTCTGGCCCGACCGAGGACGCGCAGCGGCCACGGTCAAGGCAGATCGACCGGTAATTCCGTCGTCTCCTTGATCTCCTCCATGACGAAGCTGGCCGAGATGTCGGCCAGTTCCACCTTGCGGATCAGCCGCTGGTAGAGGCGGTCATAGGCCCGCACATCGGCGACGCGGGCCTTCAGCAGGTAATCGAGATCGCCGCTGGTGCGCCAGACGCCCTGGATTTCGGGCATGCCCTCGACGGCGCGGGTGAAGCGGTCGAGCCACTCCGGCTCGTGCCGGTCGGTGCGCACGGCGATGAAGACCGCCAGCCCCAGCCCCACCGCCTCCGGGTCCACCAGCGCGACACGGGCGCGGATCACGCCTGCCTCCTCCAGCATCCGGATGCGCCGCCAGCAGGCATTGCGCGACAGCCCGATCCGCGCGCCCAACGCCTCGACGCCCAGACTGGCGTCGCGCTGCAGTTCCCGCAGGATCCGGTGATCGAAGGCGTCCAGTTGCATGACTTCTCCTGAGCAAAGGAAAATTTCCCAATATTAGATCACATCACCCAAAGATTGGGAACCTTTCCCGTGCGTCCCATGGCATCAGGATGGCAACACAACCCTTGATGCCCGGGAGGCCCCGATGATCGCCAACATGAAAGCCCTGTTCCTGACCCACCCCCAGTCGGTCGACGAGGATTATTTCGAGCACATGGCATTCGCGGGCCGGTTCTCGGGCAAGCTGTTCCTGGCCGCAGGCGCGGCGTTGGTCCATGCTTTCCTGCCCTTCCTGTTCGAGAAGACCGCCAGCCGAATGATCGCCGAGATGTACGCCCGCACCCACAACCGGGGCCGTTGACGGCGTCTTTACCGGTGCAGCGCAAGCTCGTATCGTCAGCCACGCCGGGTGTCCGGTGGGGATCATTCGCGAAGGAACGCCATGTGCCGATGGGCTGCCTATATCGGGCCTGAAGTCTATCTTGAAGAAGTGGTGACCGCCCCCGGCCAGTCGCTGATCGCGCAGTCGCTGCGGGCGCGCGAGGGCAAGACTGGCACCAATGGCGACGGCTTCGGCATCGCCTGGTATGGCGAGCGGCCCGAGCCGGGGCTGTACCGCGACGTGCTGCCGGCCTGGTCGGACCCCAATCTTAGAAGC
>DATHZU010000081.1:0-2096 GCA_035458445.1 Thermohalobaculum sp.
CGACCCGACAATCGACGCGCCATTGGCATAAATCTCGTCCGCCGCGCATGCCAGCCAATAGCCGCCCGACGCCGCCACATCCTCGCAAAAGGCATATACCGGCACCGATTTCTCCTCCGCCAGATCGCGAATACGGCCGGCGATCAAGGCCGATTGCACCGGCGAGCCACCGGAAGAATTAATCGCCAAGGCCACCGCCTTGAGCCGCGGCAACTCGAAGGCCTTCTCGATCGGTCCGGCCAACTCATCCAGCGTAAGACCGCCGCGCCGGAGGCCGCCGAGCTGCCCGATGACGCCCGACAATCGCAACACGGCCACGGTCGGCGCACGCTGGAAACGTTTTGCAAGACCGGGGCCCACCAGCGGTACGCGACGCAGCCAGGAATTCTGTTTGTTCTCTGTCATGGGCGGTAACTTGGTGTATCCACGGCGCTTTGCCAAGGCTACAGGCTAGAATGAGATCGCCTCGCCGTGTCGCAGCACCGCTTCGGCAGCCGGCGTGTAGCCACCGGCGTCGTCATGCAGGATCATGCCTCCCATCAGCCGCATGGGCGCCTTCGATCCTTTTCTGGCATGGATCAGGACCCGCTTTGCCTCCGCCGGCGCGCCGCCCTCCTCCGCCCGCGGCCAGAGCGGAAAGACAACGATCCCGCCCGCCCTTTCCCGCAGGAGTGCGACGATCTCATCCAACCGGTCGGCCCGGTGTACAAGTGTGATCCCGGCCCCTGGCGCCGCCATTTCGGCGCAAAATGTGATCCAGTCGGCGAGCTTGGCATCCCCCTCGACCGTCTCGACCGCGTCGTCCGGCACGTTGCGGCGATCGGCCCGCGATTGCTGCAAAAACGGCGGGTTCGCAAAAACCTCGGCAAAACTGCCCGGCTTCAATTCCGGCGGCGGGTGGAGCAGGCTCCCGATCAGGATTTCGGTTCGGTCCTCCATCAAATTGATGCGGACATTCTCGCGCGCTTCCTGGGCCCGCGGCGGTTGCAGTTCGAGGCCGACGATCCGCGCACCGGGCACTCTTTCGGCGTAGCAGAGCGACGCAGCGCCGCCGCCACAGCCGACATCCAGCACGGTTTGATCCGGCGCAACCGCGGGAACCGCCGCGGCGAGCAGTACCGGATCGATGGCGGCCCGGTAACCCGAAGAGGGCTGCAACAGCGTGATCCGCCCATCGAGCAGCCGATCGGTCGCGCCGGTCATCTTGCCGCCGTCCAGTTCGCCATATTCACCCAGCAGCCGCAATGCCAACAGGAAATCGTCCTCGCGCACCATGAGGCGACGCGGAATCGCGGAAACCGATCCTTCGAGAACGCTGGTATGGCTGTCGAGAACGACCGAGTTGATGCTCCGCTCGGACAACAGGGCCTGAAACCACGACAATCGCACCAGATCGTTGGTTCTTAAGATTTCACGCATTCCGCCCCAGATCGGTTCATGGTGCCCCTAGATCAACCTGCCTTTAATTGGAATCAATTAAAGGCAGGTTGATCGATTCTTCAAAGTTAGAGCAACTTATGTGCGCCCCAATGGGCGCACGCTGCTCTAGCGCTCTTGACCCGCCGAAAGGTTGCACTATGCTCCCTGCAACCTAGTCGAGACGTCAAGGTCGGGAGAGCGAACCATTGGGCACCGTGGTCAGCCTAGACGGCTCGCGGCGGGGCCGAAAGCCCAGCCTTGAAGCCATTCATAGCCTTGTCCGCGATGAGCTGACACAGGTCAATCAAGTTATCGTGGATAACATGGATAGCCCGGTTGCGCTGATCCCGCAGCTCGCGGGCCATCTCGTCGCGGCGGGCGGAAAGCGGCTCCGGCCGGTCCTGACTTTGGCGTCGGCAAAGCTGTGCGGATACGACGGAACCCGCCAGATCGCGCTCGCCGCCTGTGTTGAATTCATCCATACCGCCACGCTGCTGCACGACGACGTTGTCGACGAGTCCATGCTTCGGCGCGGGCGGGACAGCGCGAATGCGGTCTGGGGCAACCAGCCCTGCGTCCTGGTCGGCGATTTTCTGTTTTCACGATCCTTTGAGCTGATGGTCATGGACGGCTCGATTCGCGTCTTGCAAATCCTGTCCCATGCGTCGTCGGTCATC
>DATHZU010000082.1:0-3845 GCA_035458445.1 Thermohalobaculum sp.
CTTCAAGAACACCCAAGGATCCGGCATCTCGGTCGCCGATATCGAAGCCGAGCGCATCCGGCTGGGCCTCAACCATCCCTTCCTGCAGCGCTGGGCGACCTGGGTCGGCAGCGTGGTGATGCACGGAGAGTTCGGCGACAGCTGCATCCTGCGCGTCAACATCAACCAGTTGCTGGGCGACAAGTTCTGGATCTCGCTGGGCATCTGCCTGACCGCGCTGATCCTGGCCTATGTGATCGCCATCCCGGTCGGCATCTACGCCGCCAGCTCGAAGAGCCCGGTGACGAACAACGCGCTCAGGCTCACCAGCTATCTGGGTCTGGCGATGCCGAACTTCCTGCTGGCGCTGATCATCATGCTGTTCTCGACGGTGATGTTCGGGGACAGCCTCACCGGGCTCTTCTCGAAGGAGTTCCGCGATGCCGCCTGGTCCTGGGACCGGTTCCTGGATTTCATGAGCCGCGCCTGGCTGCCGGTCTTCATCCTGGGCTGGTCGGCGACCGCCTTCGCGCTGCAGACCGTACGCGCCCTGATGGCCGACGAGATCGGCAAGCTCTACGTCACCGCCGCCGCCGCCCGGGGCATCTCGGGCGCCCGGCTGCTGTGGCGCTATCCGGCGCGCCATGCGCTGGGCCCGGTGATCAACTCGCTGGGCTTCGATCTGAACCGCATCTTCAACGAGTTGCCCATCGTGGCGCTGATCATGACTCTGACCGAGGCCGGGGCGCTGCTGATCGAGGCCCTGGCGCGGTCGAACGACCAGCAGCTCGCCGGTGCGATCATCTTCATGCTGACCGCCAGCATCGTGTTCATCAACTTCGTGACCGATATCCTGCTGGCGGTGATGGACCCGCGCGTCCGGCGCGGGCTTATGGGGTAAGCGATGACCGAGAATACGATCACCGCCGCGTCGGGCGATATCGATCAGCGCCGCAAGGAGGCCTATTTCACCGCCTCGCAGACCCAGTTGATCTGGGCGCGGTTCCGCAAGAACCGCACGGCGATGATCGCCAGCTGGGCGCTGATCGCGATGATCCTGATGGGGTTGTTCGCCCCGTTCCTGTCGCCCTATGACCCCACCATCTCGGGCCGCGACAAGGACTACGAGAACGGCGCTCCGCAAATCCCGCTGTTCTGGGATCACAACGGCTTCTCGGCCCGGCCCTTCATCTATGCCACCGAGCGGGAACGCTCGATCAAGACCAATTTCCGCTGGGTGACCACGATCAACACCGAGAAGCGGCGCTACGTGCAGTTCTTCCCCCAGGGTTGGGAATACAGCCTGATCAGCCTCAACCTGGACCTGCCGGGGGACGGCTTCGACGTCAACCTGAAGGCCCTGACATTCTCGACGCATCTGTTCGGGGTCGACGAGGGGCAGATCCATCTGTTCGGCACCGACCAGAGCGGCAAGGACATATTCGGGCGCACGCTGCACGCGATCTGGACCTCGCTGGCGGTCGGAACCATCGGCGTTTTCATCGCCTTCGTGCTGGCGCTGGTGATCGGCGGCGCCGCGGGCTATTTCGGCGGCTGGATCGACTCGGTCATCCAGATGGTCACCGACGCGATCCGAACGGTCCCGGCAATTCCCCTGTTCATGGCCATCGCCGCCTTCATCCCGGACACCTGGAGTTCGGAGATGCGGTTCTTCTTCATATCCTGCGTCCTGGGGCTGATCGGGTGGCCGACGCTGGCCAGGCGCGTGCGCACCCACCTGCTGACCGAGCGCAGCCAGGAATACGTGCTGGCGGCGCAGCTGTGCGGGGCCTCGTCGAACCACATCATCCGGCGCCACCTGCTGCCGAGCTTCACCTCCTACATCATCGTCGACCTGATGATCTCGTTCCCCTACATGGTGCGCTCGGAGACGGCGCTCAGCTTCATCGGGCTGGGGCTGAAGGACCCGGTCAATTCGCTGGGCGCCCTGCTGCAGAACGTCTCGAAGGCCGACGTGCTGCTGAACTACCAGTGGTATTTCATCCCGGTGCTGTTCTTCATCGCCCTGGTGCTGGCCTTTGTCTTCGTCGGCGACGGGCTGCGCGACGCGGCCGATCCTTATTCGAGCACCAAGAAATGACTCTGCTGAACGTCGAGAACCTCACGCTCGAATTCGAGACCGACGAGGGCCGGATAACGGCCGTCGACGATGTCTCGTTCACGCTGGAGCCCGGCGAGGTAATGGGCCTGGTCGGCGAATCCGGCTCGGGCAAGTCGGTGACCGCCAAGGCGCTGATGCAATTGAACCCGGAGAACGCGGTCTATGGCCCGAAGAGCCGGATCACACTGGGGCTGGCGACCGGACAGGTCGATGTGCTGTCGCTGAAGACCGCGCGCGAGTTGCAGGTGGTGCGCGGCGGCGCGATCTCGATGATCTTCCAGGAGCCGATGGCCAGCTTCGCGCCAGCGATCACCATCGGCGACCAGATGGTCGAGCAGCTCCAGCTCCATCGCAACATGCAGAAGCGGGCGGCGAAGGAGCTGTCGATCGAGATGCTGAACCGGGTGGGCATCGCCGATGCGTCGAAGCGCTTCGATCAGTACGCCTTCGAACTCAGCGGCGGCATGCGCCAGCGCGCCATGATCGCCATGGCGCTGTCGACCAGCCCGAAGCTGTTGATCGCCGACGAGCCCACGACGGCGCTGGACGTCACTATCCAGGCCCAGGTGATCGACCTCATGAAGGACCTGGTGGCGGATTTCGGCATGGGGATCATCTTCATCACCCATGATCTGGGCGTCATCGCCCAGACCGCCGACAAGGTCTCGGTGATGTATCTCGGCCGCCTGATCGAGACCGGTCCTGTGCGCGACGTGATCCGCCACGCGGCGCATCCCTATACCAAGGGGCTGCTGAACGCGTTGCCGAACCTGGAAGACCTGGACGCGCCGCTGACCCCGGTGCCGGGCGATATTCCCAGCCCGCTGGAACGCCCGCAGGGCTGCGTCTTCCACACCCGCTGCCCGGTGGCGATGCGCGGGCGCTGCGATGCCGCGGTGCCGGGCATGACCACGGTTGCCCGGGATCACGCCGCCGCCTGCTTCGCGGTCGAGGACGAGAGGGTCGGGACATGAGCCAGAAGCCGGTGATCGCGGTCCGCAATCTCGCGGTCCATTTTCCCATAGGCCGCGGCCTGCTGACGCCGAAATCTGTCGTGCGCGCGGTCGAGGGCGTGACGCTGGACATTCCGCGCGGGTCGTTCTTCGGGCTGGTGGGCGAGTCCGGGTCGGGCAAGACCACGCTGGGCCGGGCGATGCTGAAGGCCGTGCCGATCAGCGGCGGCCACATCAACTATTCCGACGACGAGGTCTCCTACGACCTGGCCACGATCGGCAAGGACGAGCTGAAGGACTACCGCAAGCGCGCCCAGCTGATCTTCCAGGATCCCTATGCGGCGCTCAGCCCGCGCATGACCGTGCGCGACATCATCGCCGAGCCGCTGGAGGTGATGGGCATCACCAAGACCCGCGAGGAGACCGACAAGCGGGTGCGTGCCGTCGCCGCGAAGTGCCGGCTGAACCTCGAGCATCTGCGCCGGTTCCCGCATGCCTTCTCGGGCGGCCAGCGCCAGCGCATCTCGATTGCGCGCGCCCTGGTCTCGAACCCGCGCTTCGTGGTGGCGGACGAGTCGGTCGCGGCACTCGACGTCTCGATCCAGGCCGATGTGCTGAACCTGCTGCAGGATCTGCAGAACGAGCTGGGGCTGACCTATCTCTTCATCAGCCACGACCTCAGCGTCGTCGCCCATATCTGCGACCATGTCGCGGTGATGTATCTGGGGCGGCTGGTCGAGACCGCGCCGACGCGCAAGCTGTTCGCGGCGCCGAAGCATCCCTACACCAAG
>DATHZU010000083.1:0-4911 GCA_035458445.1 Thermohalobaculum sp.
GCGCGCGTGGCGGGCGGCTTTGGCGCACCTGACCCCTGGGGGCGTCCCGGCAAGGGTCTGACGCTGGAAGCGCCGGGCTTCGCCCAGATCACCGCGCCCTGGGATGCGACGGTTCGCTTTGCCGGAGCGCTGATCGATTACGGCCAGGTTGTGGTCCTCGAGCCGGAAGCGGACTATCTTCTGGTCCTGGCAGGACTTGCCAATGTCGACCGCGAAGCGGGTGAAGCCGTGCTCGCGGGAGAACGGTTGGGAGATTTGGGCGCGGCAATACCGGCAAGTGAGCAGTTTTTACTTGATGCCGGGGCAGAGGATGGTCAGATCAGTCTGACAGCGTTCTATGTCGAGATCCGGCACGCGGGCGAGACCCTCGACCCGGCCGAATGGTTCGACCTGAAAGGAAGCGAGGCGATTAGATGATGCGCAAGACGGTGATGACATTGCTCGCGGGAGCGGCCCTGGGCGTTATGGCACCCCATGTTATCTCGCTGGCCCCGGCGCAGGAAAATACGCCGCTGAAAACCTATGAGTATCTCGATCTTTTCGGTGACATCTTCGAGCGGGTACGGGTTGCCTATGTCGAGGAAGTCGACGAACAGAAACTGATCGAGTCGGCGATCAACGGCATGCTGGCCTCGCTGGACCCGCATTCGGCCTATCTGCCGCCCGAGAACTTCCAGGAGATGCGCGAGCAGACCAAGGGCGAGTTCGGCGGGTTGGGCATCGAGGTCACGATGGAGAACGGCTTCGTCAAGGTGGTGGCCCCGATCGACGACACCCCGGCGGCTCTCGCCGGGCTCGAGTCGGGCGACTTCATCACCCATATCGACGGAGAATCGGTTCTGGGCCTGTCGCTGTCCGAGGCGGTCGACAAGATGCGCGGGCCGGTCGGATCGGAAATCGTCGTCACCATCTCGCGCGAGGGCGCGGAAGAGCCGTTCGATGTGACCATCGTCCGCGACACCATCAAGATCCGCGCGGTGCGCAGCCGCACCGAAGGCAATGTCGGAATTCTGCGTATCACGACCTTCAACGAGCAGACCTACGACAACCTCGAGGCTGCGATCATCGAGATCAAGGAGACCATCGGCGAGGACAAGATTGCCGGCTATGTGGTCGATCTGCGGAACAACCCGGGCGGGCTGCTGAATCAGGCCATCGCGGTCTCGGACGCCTTCCTGGAGTCCGGCGAGATCGTCTCGACCCGCGGCCGCAACCTGGACGAGGCCGACCGGATCAACGCGCGGCCGGGCGACCTGACCAACGGCAAGCCGATCGTGGTGCTGATCAACGAGGGCTCCGCCTCGGCGTCGGAGATCGTCGCCGGTGCGCTTCAGGACCAGCGCCGTGCGATCCTGCTGGGGGCCAAGAGCTTCGGCAAGGGCTCGGTTCAAACGGTGATGCGGCTGGGCGACAAGGGCGCGATGAAGCTGACCACGGCACGCTATTTCACGCCGTCGGGGCGCTCGATTCAGGCGCTCGGCATCGAGCCCGACATCCTGGTCGAGGAGCGCAAGCTTGCCGAGGCCGAGACCGAGGCTCAGGCCGGGCGGCGGACCCGTTCCGAGGCGGACCTGCGCGGCAGTCTCGAGAACGACCTGTCCGACGACGAGCGCAAGCAGCTCGAAGGCGAACGCGCCCGCCACGAGGCCACCGCGAAACTGCGGCAGGACGACTTCCAGCTCGCCTATGCGCTGGATCTGCTGGCGGGCCTCGCGATCTACGACCGCGGCGCGAAGTGAGGGGACGCCGGGGCGCGCCATCCGCGCCCCGGTTCGCATTCAGCATGACCAGACTCCCCAACGAGGCCGAGATTCAGGCGCTGCCGTATCGTCCTTGCGTCGGGCTGGTGGTGCTCAACGCCGAACACAAGATATTTGCCGGCCAGCGGATCGACGGCATGTATGATGCCTGGCAGATGCCGCAGGGTGGCATCGATCCGGGCGAGACAGTGCGCCAGGCGGCGCTTCGGGAATTGGCCGAGGAAACCGGGATATCGAGTGACAAGGTCCAAATTCTTCGGGAAAGCGCTGAATGGCTGAATTACGATCTTCCGCGCCATCTGGTTCCGAAGCTGTGGGGCGGGTGTTATCGCGGCCAGACCCAGCGCTGGGTTGCACTCCGCTTCGACGGCAGCGACGCGGATGTCAGGATCGACACCGAAGAGCCCGAATTCAGGTGCTGGACGTGGCTCGACCCGGCGACACTGATCGACCGCATCGTGCCGTTCAAGCGCGACACCTATGTCAGGGTGTTGAACGAGTTCTGCGACCTGTTCTGAGGGTTTTTCGGGCCGGGCCGGCCGGCGATCCGAGCGATTTCACCGCACGCCATGATCCTCTGGTCTCGGCCACGCCCGGCCCCGTCCCAAGCGAGCCGATGCCAGCCACCGCAGAATCCAATGGGGTCGCGTCCATGCACGAAACTGCAGAAGCTGCACGGCACCAGAGGCGCGGCACGCCCTTGTTGCCGCCGGCGGCGCGTACCTAGATGACGGGCGGGGTACGCAATCGTGACCCGCAACGTGGCAGCCTGCGGCTCAGGCTGTTCCGCAGCGGAATTGCGGTCAGTGCGGTAGGCCTGGCCGAAGTTGCGCTGGGGCTGCTCTCGGCGATCCTTCTGGCACAGGAACTGGGTGTCGAGGGCCTCGGCTTCTATTCGATCGTTTTCACGGCCGTGGCGCTGACGACGCTGCTGGTCGAACTGGGCATGCCGGTTCTGGCCATCCGCGAAATCGCGAAAGCCCAGACAGGCGGGACGCCTGGCGAAGTCAAGGGCTTGATTCGTTTCGGCTTTGCCGTGATGGCCGCGGCGATGATCGCGGTCGGCAGCCTCGGTTGGCTGGGGTTGCACCTGATTGGCGAATCTCTTCCAACCGAGATTCTCGAAGGTCTCAGCATCGGATGGCTCCTGATACCGACCCTCGCCCTGATCCGCTATTCTTCGTGCATCCTGATGGGATATCAGCGGGTGGCCCGCGCCCGCATCTGCGACGGATTGATCCGCCCTGCCACTTTCCTCGCACTGGTACTGAGCATCGAGCGGCTGACCGGCGTCGCGCTGACTCCATCTCTGGCGATCAAGCTTCATCTGGCCGCGGCTTGGGCCGGCCTTGTTCCTTTGCTGTTCCTGCTTTGGTTCTGCCCCCTTCCGGCCCGGTCCCAGGCGGCGGAATACCGGGTGCGCTACTGGCTGGGGCACGCCCTGATGCTGGGTTTCAACCAGGCGATCCGGACCGCCCAGCCAATGATCCTGATCCTGCTGATGCCGTTAGTATCGACCGTCGAGGCCGCCGGCCTGCTGCGCCTCGCGCAGCGCGCAGCCGCGGTCGCGGATTTCTCGACGGCGGCCGTCAGCCTGACGATCGGACCACACATCGCCAGCCTGCACGCCGCCAACGACACCGGCGCGTTGCAACGGTTGGCATCCGCCTCCGCCCGGATCATGTCGGCGGCGCTGCTGGCGGGTACGCTGACCTTCGCGCTGATCGGCGCATGGCTGATCGACCAGATCGTCGGACCGGAATTCGCCCCGGCCTACTGGCCGATCATGATCATGCTCGGCGGACTTTGCGTGACCGCCTTCCTGGGTCCGAACGCGATCATTATGGTGATGACCGGCGGATCGCGCGACGTGAATGTGGCGGGCGTCGCGGGGCTGGCGCTCTGCTCTGGAGCGACGCTGGTGCTGGCACCGCCGCTTGGCGCTTCGGGGGGGGCCATCGGAGCGCTGCTGGCGGCCGCGGCCCAGGGCGGGTATCTGAATTACCGTGTCCGCCTGCGGCTCGGGATTCGACCCGGCGTGCTGGCGCTCTGACCGGCTCACGGTCAGGTTTCGGTCAGCCGAAGTCCAGATCGACCGATACCGGAAAATGGTCCGAAGCGTCGAGCAATGACGACCTCAAGGCCGTATCCGCCACGATCCCGGGATCGTTGTTCGGATGCCAGATCCGCCAGCGGGGCCGGGCAGCCGCCGCGAGGTCGGGTGACAGCACGATGAAATCGATCAGCGCCTCGATCGGCGCGCCCGTGTGGTTGTTGACGAAACGCGCCGTAGAGGGCGCCGGCCCGTCCGAGAGGTCGGTGAACGGATTCACCATCCGGGTCTCGGGCGCCGCCGGATCGCCCATGATCAGCTCGACGCTGGACCTCCCGGCGAGCTCCTCGAGGTGGTCGAAACCCGGGCCGTCATTGAAGTCGCCGAGCGCGATCACCGGCTCTCCGGCCGCCATATGCTCCTCGAGCCGCGCCCGCAGCCACATGGCCTGGGTGTGCTGCTTGACCCGGTCCTCGACTGCGCGGCGCCGCTGCCTGACCGGCGAGCCCGGCGAATGCGGCACCTTCGATTTCAGGTGCACGGCAATCAAACGCAGGGTCCGGCCAGTGGCCCGGTCCTCGACCACCGCTTCGAGCGGCGGTTTCGAGAAGCGGTGCAGCGTGATCTCGCCGTCGCCGTCCAGATCGGCGGGAAAGACGCTGTCGAAGCGCGGCGCTCCGAATGGCAGCCGGCCGGTCCGCGCCGCAGCCTCGCCCAGAACCTCGCCGATGGGTGCATGTTCGGCCGTCAGTCGGTCGGGGTCGAACAGGAGCGCGATCTCCTGGTCCGTCGGGTTCTCGAAGCCGATCAGACCGGCGCGCTGGCGCAGGCCAAAATGCGCGGCAAAGCCCTCCAGTTCCGCGACGCAGGACTGCCTGTGGCCGCTGTTCGGCGCCTCGACCACCGAATAACAGTCGGCATCGACCCGGCGCAGCACTTCGGCGATGGCCTCGGCCTGGCGGCGGCGGGTGACGCCCCGGATCGCCGACCACTCCTGATCTGCCACCAACTGGTTTCGCTGGTCGAACAGCTGCGCGAACCAGGCGATGTTGTAGCTGGCGATGCGAAGCGGCGGCATGGGTCAGGTTCTTCCGCGCT
>DATHZU010000084.1:0-5857 GCA_035458445.1 Thermohalobaculum sp.
CAGCACGATCCTCGACGACTACAGCCGCTACATCATCGCATGGAAGCTCTGCACCACAATGAAGGCCAGCGACGTCACCGACACGCTGGAGCTGGCCCTGGAGGCGTCCGGCTGCGATCAGGCGACGGTCGCACGCAAGCCCCGGCTGCTCAGCGACAACGGCTCATCCTACGTCGCGGGTGACCTGGCAGACTTCCTCGACGCCAAAGGCATGGATCATGTCCGGGGCGCTCCGCATCACCCGCAAACCCAGGGCAAGATCGAGCGATGGCACCAGACCATGAAGAACCGCGTTCTGCTGGAAAACTACTTCCTGCCCGGCGACCTGGAACGCCAGATCAGCGCCTTCGTCGACCACTACAACAACCGCCGGTACCACGAGAGCCTCGGCAACCTGACGCCCGCCGACGTCTACCACGGCCGTGGAGACCAAATCCTGAAGATGAGAGAGGAGATCAAGAAACAGACAATCCGCAGACGCCGCTTGCAGCACCAATACGCTGCCGCCTAAACTGAAACAGAAATCGGACCAGAGCCTCCGTTACCAAAGCACCACCCCTCTCCGGAAAACTCTGACGACGGACACTGATAGGTGATCCGGTAGGACTGGTACGCAGCCTCGTCGCGGAAACTCGAATGGGCGATGATCGTGCGCCCTCCGACGCTGGCGACCGAGGGGCGAATTTCCTGGAGCGTGCGGTCGCCGACGGCGAAGCCGTCCGGGTCCAGCAGCGTGCCGTCCGGCATCAACCGGGCCGCGAAGGTTTCGGCGCGGTGGTCGAAGTAGATCGCTTCGTGCCGCTCGTCGCTCCAGGCGACAACGAATTCGGTACCGTTCCAGGCCACGTCCGGGTCGTATTCGCGCATCGGGAAGGGTTGCTCGCCGACCGGGACGATACCGGTCAGGAAGCTGCCGTCGGCCATCATCACCCGTGCCTGGATGTCGTTGTGCCCGCTGGTGTCCGAGCGCATGCGCCAGACAAGCAATGCACGGTCGCCGGCCGAAGCGACGTCCGGTGCGGCACCGCCGAAGGCATAGGTGAACTCGCCCGGCGTGCTACCGTCCGCATTGATGAAGGCAGCCTGCGCGTTCGAGTTCACATCGTCATGAGTGAAATTGCGCTGCCAGGTGGCAAGCCACCGCCCGCCGAAGGCGATCACCCGCGGATTGCGGGCAAAGTACTGCCCCAGGATCACCGGCGCGGGATCGAGCGTGGCCCCGCTCGCCCCGTCGACCCGCATCGAGTACGGATTGTAGAAATGCGGGCTCAACGTGTAGTTCGTGTTGACCACGAGGAAGGAGCCGGTCTGCCCCGCCACATCCGGCGAGGCGCCGGACATGATCGACAGCGGTGTCGCATCGATCAGCGTACCGTTCGGGTTCACCCGCCGGGCATAGGTCTGGCCGTCCTGGGCCCAAACCACCATGTAGCGGGTGCCGTCGAAACCGACCTTCGGGCTGCTGAGGCTGAGGCCGGTGGTGCTGACGATCTCGAAAGGTTCGGCATCCAGCGCGTTTCCGGCACTGTCGATCCGCTGGGCGACGATCCGGCGGAGGCCGGACTCGGCGCTGATGAAAACCGCCAGAAGCTGGTCGTTTCCGAGGCTGTCCTGCCCCTCGGCCATGTCCAGGCTGTATTGCGACGGGGCGGCGAGCGGGAACATATCGACCGGGCCGGGAATACCCGCGAAATCGACATTGGCGCCCGCAAGGTCGCGGTTGTTCGACGCGCCGACACTGGCGTCGCTCCAGAGTATCTGCGCACCGCCGCCGGGCATTCCGGCGACAGCGGCGTCATAGTGCACAAGGCTGCTGACCGAGGGGTCAACCTGCACGCCGTCGTAGTCCAGCACCACATCGGCGGCGCTGACGCGTGCGAACATCGTGCCGCGGAACGAATTCTGCCACACGACCCACCAGTCGATGCCGTCCCAGCTCAGCGGGAACCGCGCGAAGCTGACGACACCGAGCGTGCCGCCCGTGCCGGCGAGGGTGACCACGGGTCCGGGCAGGCCATCGAAGCTCATCCGCTGGGCCAGCAGGACGTTGTCGAAGGCGGCATCAACCGCCAGCCAGGAGAAGAAGTACTCGCTGCCGCTGGACGTCACGTTGAGGCCGGGAATCGGGAACGGGTCGCCGATCGGGGTCAGGTCGGCGGCAAAGCGCTGCGCCGTCGGCGCGGTGGACGAGTTCGAACGCAGGAACAGGTATTCGCCCATCGCCGAGGAGACATTGAAGCTGTAGATGCTGCTGGTCGAGCCCACCATCTGGGTGCCGCCGGGGTTCAGCACCACGCCTGCGGCCGAGACCCGCGTGCCGCGGAAGTCACTCTCGCCCGAACTCGTACCATGCCCGACGACCAGCCACTCGCTGCCATTTGCGACCAGCTTGAAGAACGAACTGCCCGCGCTGTTCTGAATCATGAACGGTTCAGGGTCCAGGATCGTGCCGTCGGGCGCGATCCGGGCGCCGACGACCCGGTGGTTGTAGAAGGTCGAGTTCGGCCCGCCCCAGGTCACCAGCCAGTTCTGGCCGTTCCAGGCGATCTGCGGCCCGGTCTCGTCGCCGAACTTGCTCGCGAGCAGGACCGGCGCCGGATCCAGCGGCATGCCATTGGCGTCCAGCCGCTGGACATAGATGTCCCAGCCGCGGGCTTCGGTGGCGAAGGGCGGGCCGACGAAGGGGCTGGTGCGCAGATCCTGCCAGGCAGCGAGGTAGATGCCGTTGCCCTCGGCGATCGCAGGGGCGGCCTGAGTTCCGACGGCAAGGCGGGGGGAAGTATCACCCGGCAGGAACCGCTGGCTCGCTGCGTCGGCGGATACAGCCAGTGTGGCCAGAATTGCGGACACAAACAGGAATAAAGTCTTGCGCATCATCGACCAGAGCATGGGTCGTTTCTCCTTATGTCTTCCGCCGCAGTTTGTCACGGCTGGAAAGTTGACCCGTGCATCAGGGCCGCCTGAACCTAAGCAAAACCGCCCCAAATCCTTCAAATACGAATGTTTTGATTCTATCGACCACCAAAACTCGGTCATTGATTCACATCATGTTGCGGACTCAAATCACGCTTTTCGCACCCCCGGTTGCACAACGCTCTCGCCCTAGTTGAGAAGATACCCGGTGACAGCAGCCGCAAGTCAACGGCAAGCGCGGATTTTGCCCGCGATCCGGGACCTCAGTCCGACGAAGGCTCGGACCATGGTCCGAAATCCATCGGCCTCAGGGCTGAAAAAATCAGGGAAACCAAGCGGATCGCAGCGCCTGCGCTTGCCTGATCGATGATTTCGAATCGCTCGACACCGATCATTCCGCGGCCGGTGATCTTCAGGCTAGGGATCACCGGCAGGGCCAGGAAGGCCAGTTGCAGGGAAGGCTCCTCCAGCGTCGCCCCCGGATCCGAGATTACGCGGCAATCCGGGGCTGCCGCGTTTCGTACCTGCAATCTTGTCATCGCGGGGAATAGCGCGCGATATGACACTGGCGCGGGACTGCGGCTGGCGGTAAGCCCGCCAGGCGACCACCATCCGGATCATCGCGGGGTTCGACGGAATGAATATCGGGGACGTGTCCCAGCCCGGGCTGCTCGAGATCAGGCGCGCACTCGACGCGGTCTGCGCGAGGATGCGGGACGAGGAAGACCGCGGACAGGTTGCGGCCTATATCCCCGAGCTTTCGCGCGCCGATCCGGCGAAGTTCGGCATCGCTGCCTCGTTGGCGTCCGGCGAAATGCTGGGCGCCGGGGACGCCGGGGAGCCGCTGACCATACAGAGCGTCTCGAAGGTCTTCGCGCTTGCCTTGGCGCTGGGCAAGAAGGGCGACGCGCTGTGGCGGCGCGTCGGCAGGGAGCCTTCCGGCCTCGCCTTCGATTCGATCCTTCAACTCGAGCACGAGAAGGGGGTTCCGAGAAACCCGTTCATCAACGCAGGCGCGATCGTGACCACGGATGCGATCCTTGCCGGTCACCAGCCAAAGGAAACGCTGGGCGAGATTCTGCGGTTCGTCCGGTTCCTCGCCGACGACGACGACATCCATTTCGACCGCGAGGTCGCCGCGTCCGAGGCCGCTACCGGGCATCGCAACCGGGCGCTCGCCAACTATTTGAAATCGTGCGGAAATCTCGAAAACCCCGTTGAGTTGACTTTGGGCGTCTATTTCCACCAATGCGCCATCGCAATGACCTGCCGGCAACTGGCCCAGGCCGGGCGCTTCCTTGCCTTCGGCGGCCGGCTCAAGCCCGGAGGGTCACGGATCATCGCGCCGGGACAGGCGCGGCGGATCAATTCCATCATGCTGACCTGCGGCCATTACAACGGCTCGGGCGAGTTCGCCTTCCGCGTCGGGCTGCCGGGGAAGAGCGGTGTCAGCGGCGCGATTCTGGCGATCGTGCCCGGGGTCGCCAGCATCGCGGTCTGGTCGCCCGGGCTCGATGCCAACGGCAACTCGCTGCTGGGAACCCGGGCGCTCGAGCGGATCGTCAACGAACTGGGGTGGTACATCTTCCAGTAGGCGCCGGGCGGCAGGCGATGGTCAGATTCCCGCCGCGCGCCGAAGGTCGAGGGTCATCGGAAACGCCTTGTGCGGTGTTTCCGCCGCCAGTTGGTAAGGTCCGGGACTGTGCCCGTGCGGCTCGAACCGCGCCAGCCGCCGTGCCTCGGCCTCGTTCCCGTTGACCGGGAAGGTCTCGTAGTTCCGCCCGCCGGGATGCGCCACGTGGTAGACGCAGCCGCCCAAGGCCCGCCCGGTCCAGGTGTCGAAGATATCGAATGTCAGCGGCGCATTGACGGGCAGCACAGGGTGCAGCGCCATGGCCGGCTGCCACGCCTTGAAGCGCACACCCGCCACCGCCGCGCCCGCACCCACCGGGGTCAGCGGAACCCGGCGGCGGTTGCAGGCCACCGCATAGCGCTCGGGCTCGGCGGCGGTCAGCTTGACCTGCAGCCGCTCGACCGAGCTGTCGGTGTAGCGCACCGTGCCCCCGATGGCGCCGGTCTCGCCCAGCACGTGCCACGGCTCCAGCGCCTGGCGCAGTTCCAGATGCACGCCCTCGCACTCGACCTCGCCGCAGAACGGAAACCGGAACTCGGCCTGCGCCTCGAACCATTCGGGCCGCAGGTCGAAGCCGTGCCGGCCGAGGTCGCGCAGCACGTCGAGGAAGTCCTCCCAGACGAAATGCGGCAGCATGAAACGATCGTGCAGCGTGGTGCCCCAGCGGCTGAGGTCGCCACCGGCGGGGCTCTGCCACAGCCGCGCGATCAGGGCGCGGATCAGCACCTGCTGGGCCAGGCTCATGCGGGCGTTCGGCGGCATCTCGAAGCCGCGGAACTCGACCAGGCCCAGCCGCCCGGTCGGACCGTCCGGCGAGTAGAGCTTGTCGATGCAGATCTCGGCGCGATGCGTGTTGCCGGTCACGTCGATCAGCAGGTTGCGCAGCAGCCGGTCAACCAGCCATGGCGCCGGGGCCTCGCCCTTGCCGGGATGCGGGATCTGCGCCAGCGCGATTTCCAGCTCGTACAGGCTGTCGTGGCGCGCCTCGTCGATGCGCGGCGCCTGGCTCGTCGGGCCGATGAACAGGCCCGAGAACAGATAGGAAAGGCTCGGATGGCGCTGCCAGTGCAGGATCAGGCTGCGCAGCAGATCGGGCCTGCGCAGGAAGGGGCTGTCCATGGGCGTCGCGCCGCCCACCACGACATGGTTGCCCCCGCCGGTGCCGGTGTGCTTGCCGTCGATCATGAACTTGTCGGCGCCGAGGCGCACCTGCCGGGCCTCCTCGTAGACCGCCTCGGTCGTCGCCACGCACTCGGCCCAGCTTGCCGCCGGATGGATGTTCACCTCCAGGACGCCCGGGTCGGGTGCCAC
>DATHZU010000085.1:0-2227 GCA_035458445.1 Thermohalobaculum sp.
GCAGGTGCCCGAGACCCGCAGCGAGCCCGAAGGGCGCAAGGCCGGGGGCGGCGTCGATCTCTACGAGGTGCTGCTCCAGGCCGCCCAGTTCTACCGCAGCCGGCTGAAGGAATCGCCGCGCGCCATCGCCTACCTCAAGGACCGCGGCCTCTCCGGCGACATCGCAAAACGCTTCGGCATCGGTTATGCGCCCGACGGCTGGCAGAACCTCGCCGCGGCGTTCTCCGATTACGACGGGCCGCTGCTCGGGACCGCGGGCCTGGTGAAGTCCAACGAGGAAGGCCGGCGCTACGACGTGTTCCGCGACCGCATCATGTTTCCCATCGTGGACGTGCGGGGAAACGTCATCGGTTTCGGCGGGCGCGTGCTCGGCGACGGCGAGCCCAAATATCTCAACTCCCCGGAGACGCCGGTGTTCGAGAAGGGGCGCGAGCTCTATGGGCTCTACCAGGCGCGGCGCGCCATCCGCGATGCCGGCCGGGTCGTGGTGGTCGAGGGCTACATGGACGTCGTCGCCCTGGCTCAGCACGGGATCGAGTACGCGGCGGCCACCCTCGGGACCGCGACCACGCCGCTCCACGTGCAAAAGCTGCTGCGCCAGAGCGAGGAGATCGTGTTCTGCTTCGACGGCGACGAGGCGGGCCGGCGCGCTGCCTGGCGCGCGCTCGAAGGCAGCCTTCCGCAGCTTCAGGACGGCAAGCAGGTGAAGTTCCTGTTCCTGCCGGAGGGGGAGGATCCGGACTCCTATGTCCGCCGCAACGGGCGCGAAGCACTGGAGGCCTTGTTTGGCCAGGCCGCGCCGCTGTCGAAGTTCCTCATCGACAGCCTGGCCGGCCGGGTGGATCTCGGCACGGCAGAGGGTCGCGCGCGATTTCTCCACGACGCAAAGCCGCTCCTCAAGCAGATGCAGGCGAACCTGCTCCGCGTCCAGCTGCTGCGGGAACTCGGCGAGAAGTGCCGCCTGTCGCCCGACGAGGTGGCGCAGCTGTGCGAGCTGGCGCCGAAAAGCGCTGCTCCCCGCCCGCCCGGGCCCCGCTATGCGCGGGCTGCGCCCACGCCGCTCGCGCGCGCGCTGCTGCGGGTGCTGATCGCGAACCCGTCGCTGGCAGCGCAGATCACGGCGGAGCAGCGCGCGCTGCTGGATGCCGCTGAACTGGCCCCGGTCGCCGAGCTGATCGACCTGCTGCGGGAAGGCGCGGTCGCCTCGCCGGCGGTGCTGATCGAAGCGACCCGGGAATCGCCCCATGCGGCGCTGTTCCAGCAGGTCGCGGGCGAGACCCTGGCCGGCTCCGATGACGAACAATCGGCACAGGCCGACTGGGAAGGCGCGTTTTTGCAGCTCGAGCTGGTGCGGGTGCGCAGCGAGTACCAGCGTCTCACGGCCGGCGGCGCGCTCAACGAGGCCGAGCGCAAGCGCTTCCAGGAACTGTCGCGCCGTCTCGCGGAACTGAAGGGTGCGGCGAGCGCCGCCGCCCGCCCGGAGGCATGAGCGCCGGGTCCAGGTTGAAGCCCGGCTGCGCCGCCCCCATATTGAGAGGGCGGCGTTGGTCGATCTGGCTCGAAAATTGCTCTACGCGACAGTCAGTTGGCGCTGTAACTTTCGCGCCAGATCGCGGTCGAATAACGGTATAATTCGCCACTTTTTTAGCAGCCCCTCATTCCGGACGGAAACCTCGAGATGCCCAAACCCAGGAAAGCGAAGTCCAAAGCCGCCGCGCGCAGCAAGGCGAAGACCAAAGCGAAGCGTCCCCAGAAGCGCGCCGCCGCGAAGCCGAAACGGGTCAAACCGCGCACCAAAGTGCGCGCCGTGAAGAAGCGGCTCGCCAAGAAAGCCCGCCCGGCCGCCAAAGCGAAGAAGAAAGTAGCCCTCAAGGCCAAGCGCCCGCTGAAGGCGCCGGCCAAGCGCGCCGAGAAAGCCTCGGCCAAGCCGGCCAAGACACCGCAGAAAATGGACAAGGCGACGCTGAAGAAGGCGTTGCTCAATGAACGCATTGCGCGCGCGCAAGCCAAGCTGCGCGGCAAGACGCGCTCGACCCGCGGCCTGACCGCCAAGGAGCGGGCGCTGGTCAAGGAGTTCGAGCGCCGGGAGCTCTCGCCGGCCGACGCCGAAGCGCGGCGCGAGCGCCTGAAGAACCTGGTCGTCCTCGGCAAGGAGCGGAGCTACCTCACCTACGCCGAGATCAACGACCATCTCCCCGACGACATGCTCGATGCCGAGCAGATCGAG
>DATHZU010000086.1:0-5614 GCA_035458445.1 Thermohalobaculum sp.
AGACGCCGCCAGGCGGCGCCATTGCTTCGAGGCGCGCAGCAATGTTGACGCCGTCACCCATGAGGTTGCCGCCTTCGACGATGACATCGCCGAGGTTTACACCGATGCGAAATCGCATGCGCCGCTCGTCCGGGACGCCGGCGCCGAGCTTGTCGAGTTCGAGCTGAATTTCAGTGGCGCATCGAACCGCCTCGACCGGGCTGGCGAACTCGGCGATGACGCTGTCGCCGGCGCCGCCGAATACGCGCCCATCATGGGTTAGGATCAACTTGTCGATAACGCTGAGGTATGAATTGAGGGTCGCGAGGGTTGCTTCCTCATTCTGGCCCATGAGCCGCGAATATCCGGCCACATCGGCGGCCAAGATAGCAGCAAGCCTGCGTTGAACGCGATCCTCGGCCATGCTGTTCGTTCATTCTCATGAAGCCTAAAGACTAGTGATTGTAGGCAGTGCAGGTAGGCGAGTCCATTCAAGCTGTTCGACCGAAATGGGTCAAACCCGGTCGTAGACTGACCTGCCAGCGCGCGTCCGAGATGCGGTGATGAACCGACGTTCCGCCCGCGGCCGCCCCGAGCGTCGGCAATGCCGCAGTTGGCGGACCAACACCCTGCCCCTACCGAGGGTCCGGTTAGTGCCATTTGCACGCGCACGCCTGTGCGCCGCACTATGTCCGGGTTCCGACCAAAGAAGACCTTCGCCAGCACGGGCCATTGATCTGTCTCGGCGATGCCGCCTCGGCTCTTGTGTGTCGGCACTTCGCCAGAAACCGGGCGTAGACCGAGCTAGGACCGAGCGTCGGCTTGGTGCCATGGGCCGACATAGCGGCGATTTGCTGACGGCCACCTGCGCGGCTACTCGGCCTGCATCTGTCTTCGGGCGGAAAACCGACCTTCAAATCCGCAGGGCACGGCTGGGACTTCGACGGCCGGCGATCGGCGGGGACCGTGCCATCTACTCACGCAAAAGCCCCAAGAGCGACGCTCCGGCGAGTGGCGTGTGGTGTAACCCATTGACCGGCCCCGGCCAAATGCCCGGCGCGAGAAGAGGGCATTTGCTCGTGACCGATCCTCATCATGGCATCCAATCGCTTCACTTCATGGGGCTCGAAACGAGCCGAAAGGTGATCGAGGTTGATTTTACGGGCACCTTACGCGAGCATCTGCTCGCTATTTCCTCAGGAGAGATCGGGAATGTCGAGCAGAGCTTTCGCGCGATGGAACGTGGCAGCTGCCGTTTTGGCAGCATCAATCCTGGGCCCCATGGCTGCCTTTTCGCAACAACCTCCCGCACCGGCCGTAGTGGTTGCGCCCGCAGCGGTCGTGGATCTTCGTTCGAGCACCAGCTTCACTGGCCGGCTGGTGGCAATCCAGAAGGTCGATATCCGGGCCAGGGTCACAGGCTTCCTTGAAAGAGTGAACTTCATGGAAGGCAAGCCGGTCAAAGCCGGCGATGTGCTGTACCGGATCGAGCGGGGCGCCTATGCGGCGGCGGTCGCCGAGACCCAGGGCGCCATCCGTTCGGCGGAAGCGGAACAGCGCCTGGCGGAGATCGAGCGCGACCGTAAGGCGCAGCTCGTCGCCAGGCAGACGGTGGCCCAGTCAGAACTCGACGTAGCCGAGGCGCAGCTCGGCCACGCCCAGGGCGAAGTCGAGCGCCTCATGGGTACGCTGGCGCGCGCCGAGCTCGACCTCTCCTATACCGAGATCCGCGCCCCATTCAACGGGATTGCCAGTCTCTCCGCGGTCGATGTCGGCGCACTGGTGGGCCCGGATACGGGCCCGCTCACCCGGCTGACGCGGCTCGACGAGGTGCAGGCCGAGTTCCCGATCGCGACAGCAATCCTTCTCGACCACCGCGAGCGGGTGAAGCGCGGTGAGGCTTCGGACGAGAAGACGGTGAGCCTGACCCTGCCTAACGGAACGGTCTATCCGCTAAAGGGCGACATAAACTTCGTCGATGCCAGCGTCTCGCGGGGCACCGACACGGTGACGGTTCGTGCCTCCTTTGCCAATCCAGATGGCGTCCTGCCGGACGGCGCGCTGGTACGGGTCTCGATCGAGCAGAACCAGCCGCAGATGGTGCTGACCGTGCCGCAGCAGGCAGTGCAGCGCGACCAGGCGGGTGCCTTCGTCATGGTGGTGGGCGATGACTCTAAGGTCGAATTGCGCCGGGTCGACGTCACCCGCAGTGGACAGGGCAAGGCGGTGATCGCGTCGGGCCTGAACGAAGGCGAGCTGGTGATCACGGAAGGTGTCGGAAAGGTTCGCCCCGGCATCACCGTTGATGCAGCGCAAACCGGCGGCTGATTCCATGATCTCCGACATCTTCATCGACCGGCCGCGGCTCTCCGCCGTCATCTCGATCGTCATCACGCTCGCGGGCCTCATCGCGCTGACCCGGATGCCGATCGCCCAGTTCCCGGACATCGTGCCGCCCCAGGTCAGCGTCACCGCCGCCTACCCCGGTGCAGGTGCCGACGTGGTCGAGAGCACCGTCGCCCAGCCGATCGAGGAGCAGGTGATCGGCGTCGACAACATGCTCTACATGAAGTCGACCAGCGGCGCCGACGGCTCCTACAACCTCGCCATCTCCTTCGCGGTCGGCACCGACCCGGACATCGCCACGGTCAACGTTCAGAACCGCGTGGCGCTGGCCGAGGCGGGCCTCCCCTCCGAGGTCAAGCAGACCGGCGTCAGCGTGAAGAAGAAGTCCTCGGCGCTCATGCAGGTGATCACGATCTACGCCAAGGACGGGCAGTATGACGGGCTGTTCCTGTCGAACTACGCCGTGATCAACGTGCTCGATTCGATCAAGCGCGTGCCCGGCGTCGGCGACGCCTTCCTCTACGCGCCCAGCGACTATGCGATGCGGGTCGTGCTCGACGTGAGCCGGCTGACCGCGCTTCGGCTGACCCCATCCGACGTGGTGGCCGCGCTCCGGGCGCAGAATGTGCAGGCGGCTATCGGCCGGATCGGCGCGCAGCCGATGACCGACGACCCGCAGTTCCAGCTCAACCTCCGCACCCAGGGCCGGCTCGGCGATGCCGAGGAGTTCGGCCAGGTGGTGCTCCGCGCCGAGCCCAACGGCTCGTTCGTCCGTCTGCGCGACGTCGCCAAGGTCGAGCTCGGCGCCGAAAGCTCGGACAGTGTCGCCCGCTTCAACGGGCAGCCGACCGCGATGATCGGCGTCTACCAGGCGCCCGGCGCCAATGCACTGAGCGCCGGCAAGGGCGTCAAGGCGGTGATGGACCGCCTAGCCGACGCCTTCCCGGACGGGCTCGCCTACGACATCGCCTACGACACGACCAAGTTCGTCGAGGCCAGCATCTCAGAGGTCGAGCACACGCTGATCGAAGCCTTCGTGCTCGTTGTGCTGGTGGTGTTCATCTTCCTCGGCAACTTCCGCGCCACCCTGATCCCGCTCGTCGCCGTGCCGGTGGCGCTAGTGGGCACGTTCTCGATGATGATGGCAATGGGCTTCTCGCTCAACACTGTCTCGCTGCTGGCGCTGGTGCTGGCGATAGGCATCGTGGTCGACGACGCAATTGTCGTAGTCGAGAACGTCGAGCGGGTGATGGAGGAGAACCCCGGCATGACCGCCGCCGAGGCGGCGCGCGCGGCGATGGGCGAGATTACCGGGGCGATCCTCGCCATCACCATGGTCCTGCTTTCGGTATTCGTTCCGGTCGCCTTCATCCCCGGCATCTCGGGGCAGCTTTTCCAGCAGTTCGCGGTGGCGGTCTCGGTCTCGATGGTGATCTCGGCGATCAACGCGCTCACCCTCAGCCCTGCGCTCTGCGCGATCTTGCTGAAGCCGCATCATGGGCCGAAGAAGGGCGTGATGGGCTGGATCTCCGGCCGCATCGACTGGGCTCGCGAGGGCTATGTGCGGGTGGCCGGGGCTATCGCCCGCCGGGCGGTGATCGGGCTCGTGCTGCTCGGCGTCGCCATTGGTGCCACGGGCTGGCTGTTCAAGGTCGTGCCCACCGGCTTCCTGCCCAGCGAGGACCAGGGCGCCTTCTTCGTCGAGGTCCGGCTGCCTGAAGGCGCCTCGCTAAACCGCACGGACGTCGTGGTGCGCGAGGTCGAGACGCTGCTGGCCGCGCTCCCGGGCGTCCAGTCTGTGATCTCGGTTGGCGGCTTCAGCTTCCTGGACGGCCTCACCAAGTCGAGCAGCGGCTTCGCCATCGTCACCATGGAGCCCTTCGACGAGCGCACCGACCCGGCGAAGTCCGCCTTTGCCGCCATTGCCGCAGCGATGCAGCAGGGCCGGGCCATCCGCGCGGCACAGATCTTCGCCTTCAACCTACCACCGATCATCGGGCTCGGTACGGGGTCAGGCTTCGAGTACCAGCTCCTAGATCTGCAGGGTCGCGACCCGGCCGACCTCGCCGCGACGGCGGGCGGGCTGGTGGTGGCGGCTAACCAGGACGCTCGGCTGGGGCCGACCTTCACCACCTACTCGGCGTCCTCGCCGCAGCTCTATCTCGACATCGACCGCGAGCGGTTGCAGGCGCTCGGCGTCTCGGTCAGCGACCTGTTCGCCACGCTGCAGGGGACGCTAGGGAGCTACTACATCAACGACTTCAACCTGTTCGGCCGGACCTGGAAGGTGAACATGCAGGCCGCCGAGGCGGATCGCGCTGCGGTGGCCGACATCGCTCGGCTGCATGTGCGCAACGCCAATGGCGAAATGGTTCCGGTCAGCGCAGTGGCCAAGGCCGAGTATATTATCGGGCCGCAATCGATCGTGCGCTACAACAACTACCGTTCGGTCACGGTTAACGGCGCGCCCGCACCCGGTATCGCCTCGGGGGCCGCGCTAGAGGCGATGGAGCAGGTCTCCCGGGCTACGCTGCCGCCAGGCTACGACTTCGAATGGACAGGCACGGCGCTCCAGGAGAAACAGGCGGCCGGTCAGACCGCGGCCATTCTCGCCCTTGCGGTGGTGTTCGCCTACCTGTTCCTGGTTGGCCTCTACGAGAGCTGGACGATCCCGGTGCCGGTGCTCCTCTCGGTGGCAGTCGGCGTGGCCGGGGCGCTGGCGGCGCTGCTGGCGGCTGGGTTGCCCTTCGACATCTACGCCCAGATCGGGCTCGTAGTGCTGATCGCGCTCGCCGCCAAGAACGCGATCCTGATCGTCGAGTTCGCCAAGGACCGGCGCGAGAAGGGGATGGCGATTGTCGACGCCGCCATCGACGGGGCGCGGACCCGGTTCCGGGCGGTGATGATGACCAGCTTCGCTTTCATCGCCGGACTGATTCCGCTCGTGACCGCCGAAGGAGCCTCGATGATCAGCCGCCGGGCGGTCGGCACCGGGGTAGCGGGCGGCATGCTGGCCGCCGCCGTGGTCGGGATCTTCATTATCCCGGCGCTCTATGTCGCCTTCCAGTCGATACGCGAACGGGTAAAGCGGTTGGGCGTGAACCGGCAATCAGCGTCCGATCATCCACCCGGCGGGTGACAACTGCGCCACAGGCCGAGTCGGTGCGCCTGCTTCACGCAGGCATGGCATCTGTACAGCCACCGATTGCGACTGTTCGGTCAATGTCGCGGATGCCGCCAAAGCGTGAGTTCAGGGATTCGGCAATTCCCCGGCGCCAGCTGTGACCCG
>DATHZU010000087.1:0-5820 GCA_035458445.1 Thermohalobaculum sp.
GCAGCTGTATGGTGAGATGAGGGGCTTCTTCCCGAACAACGCGGTGGAGTACTTCGTCTCCTACTACGACTACTACCAGCCCGAGGCCTATGTCCCGCGCTCGGACACCTATATCGAGAAGGAAGCCCAGATCAACGAGCAGATCGACCGGATGCGCCATTCGGCCACCCGGGCTCTGCTGGAGCGAGACGACGTGATCATCGTCGCCTCGGTCAGCTGCATCTACGGCATCGGCGCCGCCGAGACCTACTCGGCGATGACGCAGGATCTGGCGGTCGGCGGCACCTACGATCAGCAGGCGGTGATGCGCGAGCTGGTGACCCAGCAGTACCGGCGCAACGACCAGGCCTTCATGCGCGGCTGCTTCCGGGTGCGCGGCGACAGCCTCGAGATCTGGCCGGCGCATCTGGAGGATCGCGCCTGGCGGTTCTCGTTCTTCGGCGAGGAGCTGGAATCGATCCACGAATTCGACCCGTTGACCGGCCAGCGGACGGACGCCATCGAACGCGTGCGCATCTACGCCAACTCGCACTACGTCACCCCGCGCCCGACGCTGAACCAGGCGATCAAGGGCATCAAGGAGGAGCTGCGCGTCACCCTCGACCGTCTGATCCAGGACGGCCGCCTGCTGGAAGCCCAGCGGCTGGAGCAGCGGACCAATTTCGACCTCGAGATGATCGAGGCCACCGGGTCCTGCAACGGCATCGAGAACTATTCGCGCTATCTGACCGGGCGCAAACCCGGCGAGCCGCCGCCGACCCTGTTCGAATACATCCCCGACAACGCCATCGTCTTCGCCGACGAAAGCCATGTCACCGTGCCGCAGCTCGGCGGCATGTACCGGGGCGACTACCGGCGCAAGTTCACCCTGGCCGAGCATGGCTTCCGGCTGCCCTCCTGCATGGACAACCGGCCGCTGAAATTCGAGGAATGGGACGCGATGCGGCCGCAATCGGTCTTCGTCTCGGCCACGCCGGGCCCCTGGGAGATGGAGCGCACGGGCGGGATCTTCACCGAGCAGGTGATCCGCCCCACCGGCCTCTTGGACCCGCCGGTCGAGATCAGGCCGGTCGCGGCCCAGGTCGACGACCTGATCGACGAATGCCGCCGGGTGGCGAAGGCCGGATTCCGGGCGCTGGTCACGACGCTCACCAAGCGCATGGCCGAGGACCTGACCGAGTACATGCACGAGCAGGGCATCCGGGTGCGCTACATGCATTCCGACATCGACACGCTGGAGCGGATCGAGATCCTGCGCGACCTGCGCCTCGGCGCCTTCGACGTGCTGGTCGGCATCAACCTTTTGCGCGAGGGTCTGGACATCCCCGAATGCGCGCTGGTGGCGATCCTGGATGCCGACAAGGAGGGATTCCTGCGCTCGGAGACCTCGCTGATCCAGACCATCGGCCGGGCGGCGCGCAACCTGGAAGGCAAGGTGATCATGTATGCCGACCGGGTCACCGGCTCGATGGAGCGCGCCATCGGCGAGACCGAACGTCGGCGCGCCAAGCAGCAGGCCTACAACGAGGAACACGGGATAACCCCCGCGACGATCCGCAAGAACGTCGCCGATATAATGGAGGGCAGCTACAAGGGCGATGCGGACATGGCCCGGGTGACCGCCAGGGTCGACCGTGCCATGGTGGGCGCCAACCTGGCCGCGCATCTGGAGGCGATGCGCAAGGACATGCTGAAGGCGGCCGAGAATCTGGAATTCGAGGAAGCGGCGCGGCTGCGCGACGAGATCAGGCGGCTGGAGGCGGTGGACCTGGCGGTGGCAGACGACCCTCTGGCGCGGCAATCGGCGGTCGAGGAACGGGCCGCCGCGAAGGGCGCGCGATCATCCTCGGGCAAGCCCGGGACCCGCACCTACCGAGGTAAGGGGCAAAGGCGCAAGGGTCTGTGACCGGCGCGCAAATCGCCTGGCTTTCAGGCTGGCACTGACTCGGTCTGCGTCTTCAGACCGGGCTGCCCGTCGGCGTGGTCTTGCCGACCTCGTCCTGCCAGCCCTGGCCGACCGCCATGACACAGGAAAACCCGTCCGGAGTGGTCTTGAGAATGGTCCAGGTGCCGGTTTGCTCGGAGGCCCAGATCTCGAAGATCGCGGTCGATCCGGTCAGGCCCCCGCCACGGCGCACCTCGCCGTATTTCTCGCCGAGCTTGGCGACCACCTTGGCCCGCTGGTCGCAGACCATCTGAGCCTCGGCGACGGGAGGTGGAACCCCGGCGATACCAAGGGCAAGCGCAGATAGGCTGAGAAGTCGTATATTCATGACGGTCCCCACCGCTGTCGCGCGGAACCGCCGGAGACGGAAATGTCAGGCGGCCCTGACGCGGGTCAAACTCCCAACTCGTCTCATCACGTCCTCCCTTAAAAGAACGCCACTTCTGTTTGATTAGCATCACAGAATACGCGCCAAATGTGGCGAGATCGAGTCCGCGGATTTGCAGCCTCCGCCGGCGCGTCGCGGGATGCCTTCGGCCGTCGCGCGGCCTTGCCGCGTGCAGGGCCGCCTGACGACGCAACTGGGGATGGAGGGTTCCGTCAGGCAGCCCCAGCACCGGGGGTGACCAGCGAGCAGCGAGGGTGCCATCGCTGGCGGTGTCTGGAAGCAAATGACCTACACCGCGCATATGGCGACGCCGAGACCCAGCGTCAACTGAGGAACTCGCCTTGCGCACGAATTTTTTACCGGCGGCGAAAGGCTTGCGTTCTGGCGCGATCGGCGTAACCTGATCTTCGGGTTCAACAACTGAGAGGAGGTGATCCAATGTCGAGTGAGACCTTGGAGATGTGGATGGGCAGCGGATCGGGAGCCGGCCGGTAGCGGGCAGACTCTCTTCCGGCCGGGATCGGTCCCGGGATGCGCGCGAGCGCCCCACCCTCCCAGCCTCCAGAAGCTCACGGAAGGCCGCGCCAGCGCGGCCTTCTTTGCGTTCGGGCTGCGTGGTTTGCAGCGCCTCGAATTGGCGACCGCCGCCACCCCAGTGGGACTTGGAGAAGGCCACGAGACTTCCTGGACCAAAACCGTTTCAGACTGAATCAGTCTGAAAAAAGGATTCTGGCCCAGGTTCAAACGTGAGAGCAGAATCCTGGGATCAGATCGTTTCAATCTGATCCGTTTTTGCTCTAGGGTGCAGGCAGACCCCGGTTCGGGGTCATTCCGGAATTTGGGAGACAGAACATGCGGCTGAAGGGAAAGCGGGCCTTGGTGACCGCCGCGGGACAGGGCATTGGCCGCGCCAGCGCCGAGGCGATGATCGCCGAGGGCGCCACGGTCTTCGCCACCGACATCAACATGGAGACGCTGGGAAGCCTGACGGGCGCCGAAACCTTCCGGATGGATGCGCTCGACCCGGACAGCATCGCCGCCGCCGTGGCGCGCGCCCAGCCGGACGTGCTGGTGAACTGTGCCGGCTTCGTCCACAACGGCACCATCCTCGAGGCGACCGAGGACGAGTGGGACTTCGCCTTCAACCTGAACGTCCGCTCGATGTTCCGCACCATCCGTGCCGCGCTGCCGGGGATGCTGGAGCGTGGCGGCGGTGCCATCGTCAACATGGCCTCGGCGGCATCCTCGATCATCGGCGCGCCGAACCGCTCGGTCTACGGCACCACCAAGGCCGCGGTGATCGGGCTGACCAAGTCGGTTGCCAAGGATTACATCACCAGGGGCATCCGCTGTAACGCGGTCTGCCCCGGCACCGTCGACACCCCCTCGCTGCATGACCGCCTGCACGCCACCGGAGACTACCAGGCGGCGCACAAGGCCTTCGTCGCCCGCCAGGCGATGGGTCGGCTGGCCACCGCCGACGAGATCGCGGCGCTGGTGGTCTATCTCTCCAGCGACGAGAGCGCCTTCATGACCGGCCAGGCGCTGGTGATCGACGGCGGCTGGTCCGGCTGAGTACGGCGCATCTCGCGCGCGCCCCGAACGAACAGATCAAGGAGGTCCCGGGTCAAGCCCGGGACGCGTAGAGCAAGACCGAGGAGCCCCCCATGAAACTGATGCGAGTCGGCCCGAAGGGTGCCGAAAAACCCGCCCTGATGGATGCCGGCGGCACCATCCGCGACCTCTCCGCCCATGTGAGGGACATCGCCGGCGAAGTGCTGTCCGACGCGGGCCTGGCGAAGCTGCGGGCGCTCGACCCGGCCACCCTGCCCGCCGTGCCTGCCGGCGCCCGCATCGGCGCCTGTGTCGGCGGTATCGGCAAGCTCTGCTGTGTCGGCCTCAACTACTCGGACCACGCGATCGAAACCGGCAACCCGATCCCGGAAGAGCCGGTGCTGTTCGGCAAGGCGGTCACTTCGGTCTGCGGCCCGAACGACGACACCGAGACGCCGCGCGGATCGGACAAGCTGGACTACGAGGTCGAGATCGCAATCGTCATCGGCAAGACCGCCAAGAACGTCTCCGAGGCCGACGCGATGAGCCATGTGGCGGGCTATGCGGTGTTCAACGACGTCTCGGAGAGAACCTTCCAGACTCAGCGCGGCGGCCAGTGGGTGAAAGGCAAGAGCCACGATACCTTCGGCCCGCTCGGCCCCTGGCTGGTGACGCGGGACGAAGTGCCCGATCCGGGCAATCTGGCGATGTTCTGCGACGTCAACGGCGAGCGCCGCCAGAACGGCAGCACCAGGACGATGATCTTCGGCATCGCCCATATCGTCAGCTACATCTCGCAATTCATGACGCTCCATCCGGGCGACGTGATCCCCACCGGCACGCCTCCGGGTGTCGCGCTGGGCATGAAGCCGCCGAAATGGCTGAAACCCGGCGATGTGGTGGAACTGGGCATCGAGGGGCTGGGCACGCAGAGGCAGACGATCCTGCCGCCGAACTGAGCGGCCGGCCGATGGAATCCCGCGTTTGCCGCATCCACGCGCCGCATGACCTGCGCGTCGAGACCGAGGCCGTGACCGAGCCCGGCCCCGGCCAGGTTCTGGTCGCCGTGGGCGCGGGCGGCATCTGCGGGTCGGACCTGCACTACTACCACGCCGGCGGCTTCGGCACGGTGCGGCTGCGCGAGCCGATGATCCTGGGCCACGAGGTGGCGGGCACCGTCACCGCGCTGGGCGGCGGCGTCACCGCGCTGGCCGAAGGCGACCGGGTGGCTCTCAACCCAAGCCACCCCTGCGGAAGCTGCGACTACTGTAGCCAGGGCGCCTTCAACCACTGCACCGAGATGCGCTTCTACGGCTCGGCCATGCGCTTCCCCCACGTCCAGGGCGCCTTTCGCGACCTGATCCTGGTGGATGCCGCGCAATGCGAGACGGTCGGACCCGGCACGACACTGGCCGAGGCCGCCTGCGCCGAGCCGCTGGCGGTCTGCCTGCACGCCGCCGCCCGGGCGGGAGCGCTGTCCGGCAAGCGGGTGCTGGTGACCGGCGCAGGCCCCATCGGCGCGCTCTGCGCCGCCGCCGCCCGGCATCACGGCGCGGCCGAGATCGTGGTGACCGATCTCCAGGACGCGACGCTCGCCGTCGCGGCGCGCATGGGTGCCACGCGGACCGTGAACGTCTCGGGCGGCTCGGAAGCAATGGAGCCCTTCCTCGCCGGCAAGGGGCATTTCGACGTGACCATCGAGTGCTCGGGGGCCTCGCCCGCGGTCCGCACCGCCATCGCCGCCACCCGGCCGCAGGGCACCATCGTCCAGGTCGGACTCGCCGGCGAGCTAGCCCTGCCGATCAACCTGCTGGTCGGCAAGGAGATCGCGCTGAAGGGGACGTTCCGCTTCCACCCGGAGTTCGCCGAAGCGGTGCGGCTGGTCGATTCCGGCGCCATCGACGTCAAGCCGATCATCACCGGCAGGTACCCG
>DATHZU010000088.1:0-4888 GCA_035458445.1 Thermohalobaculum sp.
GTTCGTCGACATCACCGATCCCGCGAATCCGGTGTATCTCGGGGAGCTGCCGACACACGGTGCTTTCGGGTCCTCGTGGCGGGACATCAAGACCTTTGATGACCACGCCTTCATCGTGAGCGAGGCCAATCAGCACGGCATGCAGGTGTTCGACCTGACCCAGCTTCGCAACGTCGCAAATGCCCCGGTGACATTCAGCGAAACCGCGCATTACCGGAATGTCGCCTCGGCCCACAACATCGTCATCAACGAGGATACGGGCTTCGCCTATATAGTCGGTGCCAGCGGCAAGAACAGCTGCAGCGGCGGCCTGCACATGGTCGACATCATGGATCCGGTCAATCCGTCCTTCGCCGGCTGCTACAGCGCGGACGGCTACACCCACGACGCCCAGTGCGTGATCTATTCCGGCCCCGACACCGCACACCAGGGCAAGGAAATCTGCTTCAACTCGAACGAAGACACGGTCACGATCGTGGATGTAACCAACAAGTCGAACCCGATTCAGCTCTCGCGCACCACATACGCCGGCTCCGCATACACCCATCAGGGCTGGCTGACCGAGGATCAGGTTCACTTCCTGATGGACGACGAGCTGGACGAGCAGAACTTCGGCCACAACACCCGCACCCGGGTATTCGACGTGTCCGATCTCGACGCACCCGCACTGGTCGTCTCTCACGACGGAACCACCGCCTCGATAGACCACAACCAGTACGTCGATGGCGACTTCGCCTTCCAGGCCAACTACCGCTCGGGCCTGAGGATCCTCGACATCTCCGGCGTCGCCACCGGCACTCTGGCCGAGGTCGCGTTTTTCGACATCTACCCCGCCGATGACGCGGCCCAGTTCAATGCCGCCTGGAGCACCTACCCCTACTTCGGCAGCGGCGTCGTCATCGTCAGCGGTATCGAACAGGGGCTGTTCATCCTTCGGCCCAACCTGGGCACGGTCGATAACCCGCCCGCGGTCACGGTCACCGACCCACCCGAAGGCGCCACCGTTGCGGGCGGCACCGTACTGGTCGCCGCGATTGCACTCGATGACAACGGGGTCACTCAGGTCGAGTTCTTTGTCGATGGCAACTCCATCGGCGTCGACACCGGTGCCCCCTATTCAGTGACGTGGGACTCCACGACAGTGCCCGACGGCCCCCACGCCGTCAGCGCGACCGCCACCGACACCATCGGCCAGACGGACAGCGATTCCAACGGGATCACCGTGGACAACGTTGCCGACCCGACGGCGCATATCGGCGATCTCGACGGCAGCGCCGTGGTTACCGGTCCAGGCGGCAAGTGGCGCGCCGACGTCGTTATCACGGCGCACGACGCCGGCGATAACCCTGTTGCTGGCGCCACTGTCGACGGCGCGTGGAGCGACGGCACCAATGGCTCCGGCTCCTGCATCACGGATGCCAGCGGTCAATGCTCGATTTCCAGGGAGGGTATCGGGCGCAAATCGTCGTCGGTGACCTTCACGGTGACGGGCCTGGCACATGCGAGCCTGGTTTACGCATCCGGCGACAACCATGACCCGGACGCCGACAGCGACGGAACGGTAATCGTTGTTACGAAGCCCTAGGAAGCACCTGCGCTCCCCGCTCCCCCAAAAGGGGGCGGGGAGCCGCGTACTGACAACCCTGCGTCCCCTGCCCCTGCTCGTGGCAATTGCACTTTTCAGCCATGCCTGCGCCCCGTCGGCCGCTGCCGCGGAGGCCCCGGAAAACCCTCAATTTGCGGAATCCCTCTACGAGAAGATCGACCGTGACGGCCATTTGCCGGATTTCGCGCGGCTCGAGATCGCGCCTGTTTCGGCCGGGCGGCCCACCTTCACCTTCAGGGACCCCGGTCAGGTCATACTGCAGCTGAACCTGTACGGCTTTCCGGACCCCAAGGGCACCTCGGCGCTGGTTGCGCCACTGATCGACGCCGCATCGAGCATTGCGGCGCGGCACGCATTGGCGCTGACCGGCATCGAGATCGTCTTCCACCGCCGTGACGGCTACAACCCCATGCAGGTGTGGGCTGCGAAGCCACCGTACAGCGCCGAGCAGACCTCCCTGACGCCGCTCGGCGCCGAGCTGATTGAATCGATGCGGCCGCCCCCCTAGGCAAGCGCGGCGCAAGCCGCTACATGGCGCGGATGCTGGACACCGCACATAACGCCCCCGACCTGCCTGCCGAAGTCGCCCGCCGGCGCACCTTCGCGATCATCTCGCATCCCGATGCGGGCAAGACCACGCTGACCGAGAAGTTCCTGCTCTATGGCGGCGCCATCCAGCTTGCGGGCCAGGTGCGCGCCAAGGGCGAGGCGCGGCGCACGCGGTCGGACTTCATGCAGATGGAGAAGGACCGCGGCATCTCGGTCTCGGCCTCGGCCATGTCGTTTCCCTATGGCGGCAACTGGTTCAACCTGGTCGACACGCCGGGCCACGAGGACTTCTCGGAGGACACCTACCGCACGCTGACCGCCGTCGACGCCGCGATCATGGTGATCGACGGCGCCAAGGGCGTCGAATCCCAGACCCGCAAGCTGTTCGAGGTCTGCCGGATGCGCGACCTCCCCATCCTCACCTTCTGCAACAAGATGGACCGCGAGAGCCGCGACACCTTCGAGATCATCGACGAGATCCAGGAGCTGCTGGCGATCCACGTCGCCCCGGCCAGCTGGCCCATCGGGGTGGGGCGCGATTTCCTGGGGGCCTACGACCTCTTGAACGACCGGCTGGAACTGATGAGCCGGGCCGAGCGCAACGTCAAGGCGCAGTCGATCGAGATCAACGGCCTCGACGATCCCCGTTTGGCCGACCACATCCCCGCCCCCCTGCTCGCGAAGCTGCGCGAGGAGGTCGAGATGGCGCGCGAGCTGCTGCCCGCCTTCGACCTCCAGCAGTTCCGCGACGGCCACCTGACGCCGATCTGGTTCGGCTCGGCGCTGAACTCGTTCGGGGTCCGCGACCTCATGCAGGGGATCGGCGCCTACGCGCCGCCGCCCCAGCCGCGCCGCACCGCCTCGCGCCAGGTGGGCGCCGATGAGAGCCCGGTCACCGGCTTTGTCTTCAAGGTGCAGGCGAACATGGACCCCAAGCACCGGGATCGTGTCGCATTCGTAAGGCTTTGCAGCGGACACTTCATCCGCGGCATGAAGCTGAAGCACGTGCGCGCGGGCAAGCCGATGGCGATCTCGAACCCGGTGCTGTTCCTGGCCGCCGAGCGCGAGCTGGCCGAGGACGCCTGGGCCGGCGACATCATCGGCATCCCCAACCACGGGCAGCTGCGCATCGGCGACGCGCTGACCGAGGGCGAGGACCTGCGCTTCACCGGCATCCCCGCCTTCGCGCCGGAACTGCTGCAGGCCGTGCGCTCGGCCGACCCGATGAAGGCCAAGCACCTGGACAAGGCGCTGACCCAGTTCGCCGAGGAGGGGGCCGCCAAGCTGTTCAAGCCGCAGGTCGGCTCGGGCTGGATCGTCGGCGTGGTGGGCGCGTTGCAGTTCGACGTGCTGGCCAGCCGGATCGAGCTGGAATACGGGCTGCCGGTCCGCTTCGACCAGACCCAGTTCACCGGCGCCCGCTGGATCAGCGGCCCCAGGGACCGCGTCGAGGCCTTCATCCAGGCCAACAAGGGCCACATGGCGGTCGACCACGACGGCGACCCGGTCTACATGACCCGCCTGCAATGGGACATCGACCGGGTGGTGCGCGACTGGCCGGAGGTGAAGCTGAGCGCGACGAAGGAGACGCATGTCTGAGGGGGCGGCCCCCTCCCCAGTCGTCCCGGGCTTGACCCGGGACCTCGATGGAAAGCGATCTCCTGGTAGGGTGGGTGAAACCCACCATGACGAAGAATGACGTGCCTTAAATGGTGGGTTGGCACCCACCCTACTTGCTGCAATGGGACATCGACCGGGTGGTGCGCGACTGGCCGGAGGTAGGCTTGAGTGCGACGAAGGAGACGCATGTCTGAGGAAGTTCCCTGGCCAGCCTGCTTCGCCTGCAAATACGAAGGCAGGGGGCGCCCCTGCTTCCAGAACGACCGGCTCGACACGCCGCGTCTCGTGCGCACGTGGCGGGAATACCAGCGCCTGTCCGCAGGATCGCGAGACGAGCGCAAACGCGCCGACGACCTTTTCTGGGTTTGGGAGTGCTACGACACCCTCGCACATCATGCGCCAGAAAAGGCCCTCGAACTGATTTGTGACACACTGGACGCTGTCGACTCGGACAAAGAGATCGGCTTGCTCGCGGCAGGGCCAATGGAGGACCTGATCGCCGGCCACGGGGAATCGGTCATCGACGAGGTCGAGCGACTGGCCTGGAGCGACCTCAAGTTCCGACAGATGCTGTTGGGCGTCTGGAGCCAGGGTAACGACGACAGCGAGGTCTGGCAGCGGGTTCTGCGTGCCCGGGCCGGGAAGAGGCCAGAAAGCCTTTCGCGGAAGCCCACAAAGCCTCATGGGGCTTGAATATCGGCGGAGCGACGGGCTCGTAACAAGGAATTGTGACGATAAGCTGGTTTTGCCGGTGGTTCGAGTTCGACATCCTCGCCAGCCGGGTCGAGCCCGCGCTGACAGCTGTAGGGTGCGCATTCATGCGCACCACCCCATTGCAACGTCCCATCGGTGCGCATGAATCCGCACCCTACCCGTGCCCTTTCCACGCCACACGCACGGGCATCCGCGGCATCACTCCGCCCCGCACCCCAACCCCCATTAACCATAAACCCGTGCACACCGTCCATTTCAACGATTCCAACCACTTAGCCCCATGTGCAAGCTTGCACACCCCCTGCACGCCCCCTGCGGGCACCCCGACCCCCCCCTCTGCCGGGCCGCGACGCCCGCTCCCCTCCCCGCCCGGATTCGTGAGATTTCCTGAGCGGCAAG
>DATHZU010000089.1:0-15151 GCA_035458445.1 Thermohalobaculum sp.
TGGGCGAGGATCGGTTCTGGTGGGGCTCCGCGGCGGCGGCCGAGCAGCATGACCGTGACTGGCTGATGGCCAGCAAGCCTCAAGGGGTCGATCTGACCAGCCTGACCGGTAGCCACACGACCCTTGTCGTCGCCGGGCCGCGTGCCCGCGACCTGCTCGCAGCGGTCAGCCCGCGGACCGACTGGTCGCGCGACGCTTTCCCCTGGCTCTCGGTGTGTGACTGCTGCATCGGCCACGCCGGGGCGCTGGCCATGTCGGTGAGCTTCAGCGGCGAACTGGCCTGGGAGTTGCACATTCCGAATGAGCAGCTCTGCGCGGTGCACGAAATCCTCAGCGAAGCGGGCGGGGCCTTCGGTCTGGGCGGATTCGGGCTCTACGCCACCGAGTCGATGCGCATCGAGAAGGGCTATCGGCACTGGAAGGCGGATCTGATCACCGAATTCGACCCCCACGAATCCGGGCTCGGCCGTTTCCTGAATATGGACCACGATTTCCCCGGCCGCGAATCTCTGGAGGAAAAGGCCGGCCAGCCGCCGCGGAAGGTCTTCGTCACCCTGGAGGTGCATGACGACGCCGCTCCGGCCCATGCGGGCGACAGCCTGTTCGACGGACGGCGCGTCGTCGGTACCGTGACCTCTGCGGCCTGGGGTCACCGGGTTGGCAAGAACCTGGCGATGGCATTCGTCGAGCCGTCCTTCGGGGCGGTAGGTTCGGCCCTGTCCATCGACATCCTCGGTCGATCCATCCCCGCGACGGTGGCCGAGCCCTGCCTCTACGACCCGGCGAACGAACGCCTGCGCGGCTGACCGGGGCGGCCATCCGCATCTCGAAGAGCGGCGGCAATGCGCTCCGCCGGGTTGATCCGCAGTGCGGGAAAGGTTGAGATCGGACTCGACCACCCGGCGACGGCGCGCTTATCGTCGGCACCCGGACCGATCTCCCTCGCGCGATTTGACAAGGCCTGCCGATGAAGGACCATCCCGATCCCAGCGCCGATATCATGGCCCGGCTCGACCGGATGGCCGAGATCAGTGAATCGCCCCGGCACCTGACGCGGCGCTGTTTCACGCCCGAGCACCGCCAGATCAACGATCTGGTGTGCGCCTGGATGCGCGATGCGGGCATGGAAGTTAGGGAAGACGCGTTGGGCAACGTCATTGGCCGCTACGAGGGGCGGGTCGATGGCGCCCCGGCGATCATGCTGGGGTCGCATGTCGACACGGTGATCATGGCCGGAAAGTATGACGGCGGCCTGGGCATCCTCTCGGCGATTGATTGCGTCCGCTCGCTGAACGACCGCGGAATCCGCTTCGACTGCGCGATCGAGGTTGCCGGGTTCTCGGACGAGGAGGGCGTCAGGTTCCAGTCGACCTATCTGGGAAGCCGGGCATTGGCGGGGACCTTCGACCCGGGCCTGCTGGGCCGCCCGGACAAGGATGGCGTGACGCTGGCTGACGCGATGGGGGATTTTGGCCTCGACCCGCAACGAATACGCGATGCGGTTCGCAAGCCGGGCGAGTTGATCTGCTATCTGGAGGTCCATATCGAGCAGGGGCCGGTGCTCGAGGACGAAGGCCTCGCAGTCGGCGCCGTGAGCGCCATTTCCGGTGCAAACCGCATGACCGTGACCGTCGAGGGCACCGCCGGGCACGCCGGCACGGTGCCGATGTCCGCCCGCCGCGACGCGCTGGCGGCGGCTTGCGAATGTGTCATGGCGGTCGAACAGGTCGCGGCCAGCCGGCCCAACGCGGTCGGCACCGTCGGGCAGATCTCGGTCGCGCCCGGCGCCACGAACGTGATCCCAGGCAGGGTCACCTTTTCGGTCGATCTGCGGGCAGCGGACGATGCGGTGCGGCGGTCGGCGGTTGGCGAGCTGGAGGTCCGGATGCAGGACATCGCCTCGAAACGGTCTGTCTCGGTGTCGGTCGATCACAGCCATTCGGCCGATGGCGTTGTCTGCGCCCCCTGGATCGTGAGCGAGATCGAGATGGCGATGCGAGAGCTTGGCCACCCCCCGCGCAGCCTGCCCAGCGGCGCCGGTCACGACGCGGCGGCGCTGGCCGAGATAACCGATGTGGGCATGATCTTCGTGCGTTGTGCGGGCGGTATCAGCCACAGCCCGGACGAATCCATCACCGAAGAGGACGCAAAGGCCGGCGCGCACCTGTTGCTGCGCGTCGTCGAGAGAATCGGAGCCAGCAGGTCGTGATGAAACCAGAGACATTTGGCGACCTCGATCCCGGCGCCCGCCTGCTGATGGGTCCCGGTCCGGTCGATGCCTATCCGCGCGTGCTGCGGGCGATGTCGTCGCCGATGCTCGGGCAGTTCGATCCCGAGTTCACCGAGTACATGAACCAGGTCATGACGCTCTACCGGCAGGTCTACCGAACCGAAAACCAATGGACCCTCCTGGTGAACGGCACGGCGCGGGCCGGGATCGAGGCCTGCCTCGGTTCGCTGGTCGCGCCGGGCGACAGGGTTCTGGTGCCGAAATTCGGCCGCTTCGGCTACCTGCTGGCCGAGATCTGCTCGCGCGCCGGGGGCGAGGTCGTCACCATCGAAACCGACTGGGGCAGCGTCTTCGAGACCGGCCAGATCGCCGATGCCGTCCGCAGACACCGCCCGAAGGTTCTGGCGATGGTGCATGGCGACACCTCGACGACCATGGCGCAGCCGCTGGACGGGCTTGCCCCGGTCTGCCGCGAGACCGGAACCCTGATCTATGTCGACGCGACGGCGACACTTGGCGGGATGCCGGTCGAGACGGATGCCTGGGGGCTGGACGCGGTCTCGGCCGGGCTGCAGAAATGCATGTCGGGCCCGCCCGGCACGTCCCCGATCACGATCAGCGCCGCGGCGGCAGCCGAGGTCCTGAAGCGCAAGCACATCGAAGGCGGTATCCGGCCCGAGGGGTTCGTCGATGCCAACGGTCCGCGGATCAGCTCGAACTATCTCGATCTGGGCATGCTGATGGACTACTGGAGCCCGAAACGGCTGAACCACCACACCGAGTCCACTTCGATGCTGTACGCGGCGCGGGAATGCGCCCGGGTGGTTCTGGAGGAGGGGCTGGAAAACGGCTTCGCCCGCCACGCCCGCGCCAGCAGGGCGCTGCGCGCCGGGCTCCAGGCCATGGGGCTGGAGCTGTTCGGTGACCCGGCCCAGCGCATGGCCAATGTCACCGGCGTCTACATCCCGGCTGCCTGCGGCAATGGCGAGAAGGTGCGCGCCGAGATGCTGAAGGATTTCGGGATCGAAATCGGCACCTCCTTCGGCCATCTTGCCGGAAAGATCTGGAGGATCGGCACCATGGGACATGTGTGCCGCAAGCCGAACATCCTGCGCTGCCTGGCCTCGCTGGAGGCGGTGCTGCGGCGCAACGGTTTTGAAGGCCCGGTGAATTCGGGTGTCGATGCGGCTTACCAGGTCTATGACGAAGATTGAGAGCCGCGGCAGGAAGGAAAGCTTCAGGTGAGCGAGAGCAGGATCGGAACGCTTCTGGACGAGCCGGTGCAGGTCGTCAACATCGGGCTGGAGGGCTTTGCCGCCGAGTTGCGGCAGCAGGGCGTCGAGGTGATCCAGGTGGATTGGACGCCGCCCGCCGGCGGTGACGCAAAGCTGGCGGACCTCCTGTCCAAGCTGGGGAGATGAGGCGTGAAACTGATCGAGGACGCCAATGCCGAAGCCCTGCGGCGGATGCTGGCAGGCGATCCGGTCCTGGTGGACGTCATCCCGGCTTCGGAAGCCATCCCGGAGCTATGCGCGCGCATGATCCTGCATGCGGGTCCGCCCATCGAATGGGACCGGATGTGCGGGCCAATGCGGGGTGCCGTGACCGGCATCGCGGTGTTCGAGGGCTGGGCCGCCGACCTGGACGACGCCGAGGCGAAGGCAGCCTCCGGCGCCTTCGCGTTCCATCCCAACCACCATTTCGGCGCGGTCGGCCCGATGACCGGCATGACCACGCTCACCCAGCCGCTGATGGTCGTCGAGAACCGTGCCTTCGGGAACCGGGCCTATTGCGCGATCAACGAGGGGCTGGGCAAGGTCATGCGCTTCGGCGGCAACGACGCCGAGGTGCTGGAACGCCTGCGCTGGCTGCGCGACGACTTCGGTCCGGCGCTGGGCCGGGCGCTCCGGCACATGGGCGGGCTGCCGCTGAAGAGCCTGGTGGCGCGCGGGCTGACCATGGGTGACGAGATGCACCAGCGCAACGTGGCCTGTTCGGGCCTGACGTTGCGTGCGATCGCTCCGGCGCTGGCGGAGACGGCGACCGACAACGCCGCGCTGGCCAGGGCGCTGGCGTTCATCGGCGGCAACGATCAATTCTTTCTCAACATCGCGATGGCGATGGGCAAGGCGATCATGGACCCGGCGCGCGGGATCGAGGGGTCTTCCATCGTGACCGCAATGTGCCGGAACGGCACCGATTTCGGCATCAGGGTCAGCGGAACCGGAGATCGGTGGTTCGTGGCGCCGGTCGAGATGCCCGAAGGTCTCTACTTTCCGGGTTTCACGGAAGCGGATGCGAACCCTGACATGGGGGATTCGACCATCGTCGAGACCGTCGGCCTCGGCGGATTCGCCATGGGGGCGGCCCCGGCGGTGGCCGGCTTCGTTGGCGCCGGCGCTGCCTCGGAGGCGGGCAACTTCACACGCACGATGTCCGAGATCGCGGCGGCCGAAAACCCCGAATGGACCATCCCCGCGATGGATTACCGGGGTGTGCCGACCGGCATCGACATCCGGCTGGTGGTCGAGACCGGCCTTGCACCCACCATCAACACCGGCATCGCCCACCGCAAGCCCGGTATCGGCCAGGTCGGCGCCGGCGTCGTCAAGGCGCCGATGGCCTGTTTCACGCAGGCTCTGGTCGCATTCGCGGAAAGCGTCGGTGTGTCATGAGCGCGGTGGTCCTGAACGAGATTCGCAAGGGGTTCTACCTCGACTCGGTGGCGCTGATGCGCCTGTCGCGCACCATTGCAGGGATGGCGGGCGTTGAGGAAGCCGCCCTGATGATGGGCACCCCCGCCAACCGCCAGATCATGGCAGATGCGGGCCTGCTGGCCGAGGCGGGCCATGCGGCGGGCGGGGGCGACCTGATCCTCGGCATCCGCGCTGCCGACCAGGCCGCCGCGCAGGCCGCGCTCTCCGAGGCGCTGGCCCAGCTCGACAAGCCGGCCGCCCGCGGCGGCGGGGCGCAGGCCTGGCGCCCGCGCACGCTGCGCGCAGCGCTGAAGGCGATGCCCGAGGCCAGCCTGGCGCTGATCTCGGTCCCCGGCGACTTCGCGGTCGCCGAGGCGCGCAAGGCGATCCGCAGGGGCCTCCATGCGATGATCTTCAGCGACAACGTCAGCCTCGCCGAGGAGGTCGAACTGAAGCAGGAGGCCCGCGCGCTGGGCCGCCTGGTCATGGGCCCCGATTGCGGCACCGCCATCATCGGCGGCGTGCCGCTGGCCTTCGCCAACGCGGTGCCGCGGGGCGAGGTGGGCGTCGTGGGCGCGTCCGGCACCGGCATCCAGGAGGTCACCTGCCTTGTCGCCCAGTATGGCGGCGGCATCAGCCATGCCATCGGCGTCGGCGGGCGGGACCTGAAGGCGGAAGTCGGCGGCATCTCGACCCTGATGGCGCTCGACGCGCTGGAGGCCGATCCGGCGACCCGGCGCATCGTCCTGATCTCGAAGCCCCCGGCGGCGGCAGTGGCGCAGGCGGTGCTGGACCGGATCGCCGGCGGGGCCAAGCCCGCCATCGTCTGCTTCATCGGCGCCGAGCCGATGAAGATGCCTGCCAACGCCACCCAGGTCTTCACCCTGCAAGGCGCTGCGCGCGCAGCATTGGCGCAGCCGCAGGATGAGACAAAGCGAAAGCCCTTCATCGCCACGCCCGGAGGCAGGAATGTTCTGGGCCTCTTCTCCGGCGGCACGCTCTGCGCCGAGGCGCAGGTGCTGTTTCGCACGGCGGGGGAATCCGTGCGCTCGAATGCCCCGATCCCCGGCGTTCCGAAGCTGACCGAGAGCGACGCCGAGCATGTGATGATCGACCTTGGCGACGACGAGTTCACCCGGGGCAGGCCGCACCCGATGATCGATCCGTCGGTGCGCGACGAAGCCTTGGCAGAGGCGCTGGCCCGCAGCGATCTGGCGGTGATCCTTGTCGATGTCGTCATCGGCTACGGCGCCCATGACGACCCGGCCGGCCATCTGGCCGAAACTCTCCATGCCCACAGCAAGCCGCCTGGCCCCGCCGTGATTGCCTCCGTCACCGGGACCGATGATGACCCGCAACGTCGCGCGGCGCAGGTCGCCAAGCTGCAGGCAGCCGGGGTGCACGTCGCTCCTTCGAATTATGACGCCGCGGTCTGGGCGCTCTCCGCTGCAACACAATGGGACCGGGAGCGATGAATACGCCCTTTGACATCCCGAACCGGATCCTCGTCGCCATCGGCGGCAACGCCACCCACCCGGAGGATATCGAGGGCACCTCGAAGGAGCAGAAGGAGATCGCCGCCCAGACCGCCAAGGCCCTCCTGCCGCTGGCGATGCTCGACAACGAGCTGGTGATCACCCATGGCAACGGCCCGGTGGTGGGCAAGATCCTGATGCGCCAGGCCCTGACCCGCGACATCATCGCGCCGATGCCGCTGGATATTTGTGTCGCGCATTCCCAGGGCGGCATCGCCTATCTGCTGGTCCAGGCAATCGAAAATGCCCTGCGCGAGGCCGGCAGTTCGCGCCACGCGGCTTGCCTGCTGACCCAGGTAGAGGTCGACCCCGACGATCCGGCCTTCGAGGACCCCAGCAAGCCCATCGGCAAGTTCTACAGCGAGGAGGAGGCCAGGCAGGTCGGCAAGGCCATGGGCTGGCTGATGAAGGAGGATGCCGGGCGCGGCTGGCGTCATGTGGTGCCGTCGCCGAAGCCGAAGCATGTCTGCGACATCTCGCTGGTGCAAGTTCTGGCGCGCCGCGGGACCATCGTGATCGCCGGCGGCGGGGGTGGAATTCCGGTGATCCGAGGCCCGAAGGGCGTGCGCCGCGGGGTCGAGGCGGTGATCGACAAGGACCTGACCTCGGCCCATATGGCGAACGTGCTCGGGTTCAGGATGATGATGATACTCACAGCCGTGCCGCGGGTCTCGGTGCATTTCGGCACGCCGCAGCAGCGCGAGCTTACCCATGTGACCATGCGCGAGTTGCGCGCCTTTCAGGCCGAGGGGCATTTCCCGCCGGGCAGCATGGGGCCAAAGGTCAGCGCGGCGCTGCGGTTTCTCGAGGGCGGCGGCGAGCGGGTGATCATCGCCCATCTGAACGATGTCGGTGCCGCCCTGCTCGGCGAGGCCGGAACGCATATCGTGGCCGAGGATGGCTGACCCTGGTCAGCAGCGGGTCTATCCGGTGCGGATGGTCGGTCCCGTCGCAAGGCGGCTTGCCAGCGGTGTGGTGAGCGGACGGGTCGCCGCCGTGTTCCGCTCGGCACTCTATATCGACACCGGCCCCGGAATGATCTGTGTGGGAACCTGCGAAGTCGAGCCGGGGCCGATCAATCTGATAACCGCGGCGCCGGCGGGGACGGATTGGCGCGCGAGCGGCCTTCGCCTGCGGCAGCCAGTTGCCATCTCGCCGATCGAGGTGCGCGCTGGAAGCCGGTTGCGGTTTCCGCTGGCCGGCGCAGTCTCCTGGCTCCCCGATCCGGTCCCCGGACCGGTGGACCCCGCCGCCTTGGTCAGGGGCCTCGCGGCTTTCCGCTCGGCCTTCGCCCGCCGGTCCATGACCGAAGGAATCGGGCGGCTCATGGACCCCGCCTACGCGCCCGACGAGGGCGACCGCGAATGCCGGGCGGCAAAGGGTCCCATCGCGGCTGCGCGGCGCTGTCTGCCCGGTGCGTTCCGGCAGGCGGCGCCGGTTCGGGACGAGTATCCGGAGTGGGCCAGTCGGCTGATCGGCCTCGGGTCGGGGCTGACGCCCGCGGGAGACGACTTTCTCGGCGGGATGATGATCGCTCTCAGCACCCTGGGAGAGACCGGCATGTGCCGGTCGCTGTGGCGCTCGGTACGTCCGTTGGCCGAGGCCTCGACGAATGCGATTTCCGTTGCGCTTCTTGCCGCCGCCTCCGAAGGGCTGGGGAGTGCGAGCGTCCACGATGCGATCTCGGGCATCCTCCGGGGCGACGTTCAGGCAATCGGTGACGCCATGCCAGGGCTTGGCCGCATCGGTCATTCTTCCGGCTGGGACGCGATGACCGGGGTCGTGACCGCGCTGGACTGCTGGGTTCAATCGCAGACCGTCGGCGCAAGCTGAATCTTCAGACCCGGCGAATGCGTCCGCCATTCAGAATGACATGCATGCGTTCTAATCATTCGAATGCAACATAATTCCCTTTGGAATGGATCGGAATGCGTGCAGCCTCCATGATCCGGGTCGGCAGAATCTGCGGCTGCCTCGGCAAGGCAAGATTGGTGTGCCGGTCCGAATTCGCCGGGGACAGGGCGGTGCCGGCATGTGTGAGCAAGAATTCGCCGATGCCAATAGCACCGCGACCGCGGGAGTGGCGCTGCACATAGGTTAGAGGGAGGCTATGGCCAAGGCAGGCGGAATCTCGGTTCATGCCATCGACGTCTCGCGCGGCGTGCCGGCGCGCGGGCTCGGTGTCGCGCTTTACCGGATTGAGGACGGCGGGCGCATTCTGATCGCCGAGGGCCGATGCGGTGCCAACGGAGCCCTGGAGCATCCCGTCGCGGGCGGCGAGGGCGCTACCGCGGGCCTCTACGAGGCGGTGTTTGCCATCGGAGACTATTTCCGCGCCGAGGGGATCGATGTTCCCGACCCGGCCTTCCTGGAGGCGGCGCCGTTTCGCTTCGGCCTCGCGGCGCCCGAGCAACACTATCACCTGCCGCTGAAATTCACCCCCTGGGGCTTTTCGCTGTTCCGTGGCGGTGCCTGACAGCCCCGATCAGTTCCGGAGAAAAAATGACCGAAACCAGCAAACTGAATCGCTCCCCGTCACGCATGACCCGGGCCGAGTTCCTGGCAGCCTTTGGCAGCGTTTACGAGCATTCACCCTGGATTGCCGAGGCCGCCGCCGATGCCGGGCTCGGCGCCGACGCCGATACTGCCGCGGGTCTGGCGGCCTGCCTGGCTTCGGTCGTTGACGGCGCCCCTCCCGCGACCAAGCTCGCGCTGCTGCGGGCACATCCCGATCTCGCCGGCAAGCTGGCGCTGGCGGGCGAGATGACCGACTCGTCGGTCAGCGAGCAGGCTTCGGCGGGGCTGGACCGCTGCTCGCCGGCCGAACTGGCGCGGTTCCAGGAACTCAATGACGCCTATGTCGGCAAGTTCGGGTTTCCGTTCATTCTGGCGGTGCGCGGCTATCAGCGCGCAGAGATACTCGAGATCTTCGCCCGCCGGCTCGAGAATTCTCCCGAGGTCGAGTTTGCCGAGGCGCTGCGCCAGGTCAATCGCGTCGCCAGCCTGCGAATCCGGGACCGTTTCGACGCGGGCACGCCTTGACCGATCTTCACAACACGAGACAGCCGATGCACCTTCGCCCGATCTTTGTCGCACTGGCCTTAATGGCCCCTGTGCTGGCGCCCGGCGCCCCCGCGGTGGCGCAGACTCCTCCCTCGGCCGCGGAAGCCGCAGCCTATTCCGGCCTCCACGCGGCAACCTATGCAGGCAATATCCCCGAGCTCACGCGCCTTGTCGCCGCGGGGGCGGATCTGGCGGCGCGCGACGGCTCTGGTCGGACCGCGCTGCATGTGGCCGCATACCAATCGGACGAGGCGGCGCTTGCAATCCTTGCCGGGGCTGGCGCCGACATGAACGCGTTTGACCACCAGGCCTACGACGTCGTGACCATCGCCGCCGTTGCCAATGACCTGCCGATGCTGCGCCGGGCCCTGGCATTGGGCGCCAGCCCCTCGAATGTCACCAGCCCCTATGACGGCACCGCGTTGATCGCGGCGGCGCATCTGGGACATTTCGAGGTGGTCGAGACGCTGATCGCCGCCGGTGCACCGCTCGACCATGTCAACAATCTGGACTGGACGGCGCTGATCGAGGCAGTGATCCTCGGCGACGGAGGTCCCGACCACCAGAAGACCGTCGCCGCTCTGCTGGAAGGCGGTGCCGATCCGTCAATTGGCGACCGCTCTGGCCAGACCCCGCTCGCCCTGGCGCGGTCCCGCGGATATCGCGAGATCGAGGCGCTGCTGGTCCAGGCGGGCGCGACCTGACGTCAGGTCAGCTCCCCCGGTAGGTCGAATAGGCAAAGGGCGAGACCAGCAGGGGCACGTGATAGTGCATCTGCGGATCGCTGGCGCCGAACCTCAACGGAATCTTGTCGAGGAAACGGGGTCCCGTTTGCGGACCGTCCACGCGGTCGAGATACGCGCCGACATGAAACACCAGCTCGTAGACCGCCACGGCGAACTCCTCGGCGGGCAGGATCGGGCCATCGGTGCGGCCGTCATGGTTCGTCGTGACCGTCCGGACAAGGTGCCGTTGGTCGCCGTCGATCCGGTAGAGGTCGACGCTCATCCCTGCGGCAGGCAGGCCGCGCGCCGTATCAAGCACATGGGTCGTCAGGTATCCGCGTGTCTCGGCCATGAATTCGCTCCGCAGTCTTGCCGTTCTCGGGTCCGGTCACGTGGATTCACCACGATCCGGCGGGATCATACCGCGCCGCTGCCGCAGAATGTATCTCTATCGGCAACCAGGCAACGAATATGGCTCGCGCGACAGCTCGAACGGCCCGCCCGAGTGTCGAGAATGCGCCATCCCGATGGACCCTGGTCCCGTCATTCGCTAACAATCTATCCAAGCTGCCCTTTCCACGGTCGCCGGACATGCACTGCTGCATCTTCGGGCGGGCCGCGTGGCGCCAGCGGGAGGATGCACCGCCCGATGACCGAGTCGACCGTCTCGATCGAAACCTTGTCCGAGGGGCTCGTGGTCCGTCTTGGGGGCCCGCTGGTGACCTCGGCGCTGGCGCCGCTCGAGCGCGCCTTCGGCACCCTGCCGCGTGACCGCCGGGTGATCATCGATCTGGCCGAGGTCGAGGCTCTCGATACCGGCGGCGCCTGGCTGATCACGACGCTGATCGCCCGGCTGCGCGAGGAGGGTGTAGATGTCGAACTGCGCGGTGCCACCGCCACGCAGGCCGGCCTGATAGCAACCGTTACCAAGAACCTGCCGCAGGCCGAGGCGGAACCCGAGCGCGCCCGCGGGTACGCCGTCTGGCTCGAGATGGTCGGTCGCCAGACCTATGACGGTTTCAGGACGTTCGTCGATATCCTCGGCTTCCTCGGCCTGGTGCTGGCCCGGCTGGGGAACACCCTGCTGCACCCCCGGCGGCTCCGGTTGACGGCACTTGTGCACCACATGCAGGAAACCGGGCTGAACGCCGTGCCAATCGTCTCGCTGATGGCCTTCCTGATCGGCGTGGTGCTGGCCTTCCAGGGCTCGGTCCAGCTTCGCCAGTTCGGGGCCGAGGTGTTCGTGGTCAACCTGATCGCGGTCTCGGTGCTGCGCGAGCTGGGGATCCTGCTGACCGCGATCATCGTTGCCGGACGCTCAGGCTCGGCCTTCACCGCGGCGATCGGGTCGATGAAGCTGCGCGAGGAGATCGACGCCATGCGGACGTTGGGGCTCGACCCGATCGAGGTCCTGGTCCTGCCGCGGGTGATGGCGCTGATGCTGATGCTGCCGGTGCTGGGTTTCGTCGCCAACGTCGCGGGCCTGGTCGGCGGCGCGCTGATGTCCTGGATCGAGCTGGGGGTGTCGCCCGGCATGTTCGTCACCCGCCTCTACGAGACCACCGATATCTGGCATCTGGCCATTGGCTTCATCAAGGCGCCGTTCTTCGCCGCGATCATCGGCGTGATCGGTTGCTTCGAGGGGATGCGGGTCTCGGGCAGCGCCGAGTCGGTCGGCCGTCTGACCACCACATCGGTGGTGCTGTCGATCTTTTTCGTTATTGTGGCCGACGCGATCTTTTCGATCTTTTTTGCGGAGTTGGGGGTTTGATCGACGCCTTGGATCAGGGCCGCGACACGGTCATCGAGGTGCGCGGGCTGGTGAACCAGTTCGGCAGCCAGGTCGTCCATGACGGCCTCGATCTGGATGTCTACCGCGGCGAGGTGCTGGGCATCGTCGGCGGCTCGGGCACCGGGAAGTCGGTGCTGCTGCGCACCATCGTCGGGCTGAACCGGCCCAAGTCCGGACGGATCAAAGTGTTCGGCATCGATGTCCTGTCGGCACCCGAGGCCGAGCTGCGCAAGCTCGAGCAGCGCTGGGGGGTACTGTTCCAGGACGGCGCTCTGTTCTCGTCGCTGACCGTGCTGCAGAACGTGGTCGCGCCGATGCGCGAGCATTTGAAGATCAGCCGGGCGATGCAGGATGCGCTGGGCGAGCTGAAGGTGTCGATGGTCGGGCTGCCGCCGCTGGCCTGCGGCAAGTTCCCATCCGAGCTTTCCGGCGGCATGCGCAAGCGGGCCGGGCTCGCTCGTGCCCTTGCGCTGGACCCCGAGATCGTCTTCCTGGACGAGCCGACCGCCGGGCTCGATCCGGTGGGCGCCGCCGCCTTCGACGACCTTATCCGGCAGCTGCAGCAATCGCTGGGGCTGACGGTCTTCATGGTGACCCACGATCTCGACAGCCTGCATGCGATCTGCGACAGGATCGCGGTGCTGGCGGACAAGAAGGTGCTGGTCACTGGCACCATGGACGAGATGCTGAAAGTCGATCACCCTTGGGTGAGGGAGTATTTCCACGGCCCACGGGCGCGCGCCGCCATGGCGACGGCCTGAGCCGCAGGGGGGGAGCGAAGACCGGGACCATGGAGACACGCGCAAACTTTGTCCTGATCGGGGCCTTCACGCTGATCGGCATCCTCGGGTCGCTGGCGATGTTCCTGTGGCTGGCGAAGGTCGAGATCGACCGCCAATATGCCTATTACGATATCCTGTTCACCGATGTGTCCGGCCTCGGCGAGGCCGGGGATGTGCGCTACAACGGGTTGCCGGTCGGCCAGGTGGTCAGGCTGGCACTGGATGACGTGGACCCGAGCAAGGTCCGCATCCGCATCGAGATCGCCGCCGACGCACCAGTCAAGACCGATACCATCGCGACGCTGGAGTTGCAGGGCGTCACCGGTGTCTCCTATGTGGCGCTGAGCGGCGGCAGCCCGGAGGCGCCGCGCCTGGCGGCCGCCGAGGGCCAGCGATATCCGGTGATCCCGTCGCGCAAGTCGGCCGTCCAGAGCCTGTTCGAGGGCGGTCCGGAACTGATCAACAAGGCGATCCAGCTGCTGGAGGACCTGCGCGAGACCGTGGGCCCCGAGAACCGCGCCGCCGTCGGCAATATCCTGGCCAATCTCGACAAGGCCTCGGGCGAGCTCAATTCCACGCTGCAGGACTTTTCTTCCCTGTCAGCGGACCTGTCGCAGGCCGCGCAAAAGCTCGCCGGGTTCACCGACAAGCTTGACCCCGTCGCGGCCGCCGCGGTGACCACCCTGAACACGGCCGACGAAACGTTGCGCACGGCGCAGGAAGCCATCGCCGCAGCGCAGAGCACCATCGGCGAGGCGACCGGCACCCTGGCCAGCGCGCGTCAGACCTTCGACGCGGCCAACGGCCTGATCGCCGATCAGCTTCCCGGGCTGATCGGCCAGGCCGAGGCGACGGCCGGCACCATCGAGTCTGTTGTCGCCGATCTCGGCGGCAAGGCGGGAGGCGTGGCTGAGAGGATCGACCGGCTGGCGGAAATTGCCATCCTTCGCCTGACCGAGGCCGAGGCGACCTTCGCCAGGGTGGATACCGCCCTCGATGCCGCTGCCGCAACGATGGCCTCCATCGAACAGACCTCGCAGAGCGTCAACGCGCTCGTCACCGGCGACGGTGCCGCCCTGGTCGCGGACACCCGCAAGGCGGTCGCCGCGGCCAATTTGGCGATCGACGCCGCGAGCCGGATGATCACGGAAGACCTGCCGGGCATCATCGCCAATGTCCAGTCGGCCACCGCGAATGTGGACAGCGTCGTCTCTGCGGTCGGCGAGGACCTGACCGGTGTCACCGGCAAGCTCGGCGGCATCGCCGACAACGCCAACACGGCCATCACAGGCGCGACCGAGACCTTCCGCGTCGCCAACGAGACCCTGACGGCGATAACGGCGGCGGTGAAGACCGCCGAGGCAACGCTCAGGACCGCCGAGCAGACCTTCGATGGGGTGAACGGCTTGATCGAAGGCGATGTATCGGTGATCGTCGGCGATGTCCGCCAGGGTGTCGGCAACCTCAACCGGGCGCTGGCCCAGGTCGCGGATGACCTGCCGGCGATCACCGGAGACGTCCGCCAGACCTTGCAACGATTGAAGGCGCTCGGCGACAGCCTGAATGCGATCGTCACCGGCAACAGCGACGAGATTCAGGTCTTCATGCAGGCTGGCCTTCCGCAATTCGTGCGTTTCGTCAAGGAGGCGAGCGTCCTCGTCGCCAACCTCCAGCGCCTCACCGCCAAGATCGAAAGCGATCCCGCCCGCTTCCTGCTGGGCACCCAATCGCCCGAGTTCAGGAGATAAGCATGCGATCAGCGCCCGGGATTGCCATTGCCGCCGTCGTCGCGCTGGGCCTGTCCGGCTGTGCTGGCCTGTCGACCCTCACAAAGGTCGCGACCCCGGCCGATCTCTACGACCTGACGCCGAAAAGCACCTATGACCCGGACCTGCCTGAAATCCAGGTACAGCTCGTCATCGAGGAGCCGACCGCCGCCAGCGCCGTCAACACCGACCGCATCGCCGTTCGGCCCAGCCCGTTCAAGGTGCAATACTTCCCCGACGCGCGCTGGGTCGACCGGGCGCCCTTGCTGGTGCAGACGATGCTGCTCGAATCCTTCGAGAACACCAGGAAGGTTTCGGCGGTGGGCCGCCAGGCCATCGGACTGAACGCCGATTTCACCCTTGTGACCGACTTGCGCGAGTTTCAAGCCGAACTGCAGGGCGACCGGGGCGCGGCACTGATCGTCGTCGTCCATTTGAACATGAAGATCGTGAAGGAGCCGCAGGGGATCATCGTTGCCTCGCAATCCTTCAAGTACGATGTTCCGGCGGCCTCGGACGACATGGAAACGATCGTCGAGGCCTTCGACACGGCGCTCGGAAA
>DATHZU010000090.1:0-3894 GCA_035458445.1 Thermohalobaculum sp.
ACAGATAGCATGCCAGTCGCGCATACGATCTAATCGGCAAGCCACGGTGACCGGACCGGCAAGGGGAAATCCAGCGCCATCGGCGCCGCGCGGAGCCGGGCCGCGCTCCGAAGGATCGCGCCGGAAACCGGCTGCCCGTTATCTCGCAAACGCGAAATGATTTCTCAAATCTCGCGCGTGGCCTCTTCGCTCTCTCGCGAGTCTGGAAGTGAAGGCCGGTTTGCTCCCGGACAAAATGAGACTCGTTCGCATTTGTCTGACATCACCGCTTTGAGGATCGCGAGATCTGCAAATCCGAAGTCGGAAGTGAAAATGACGACGAAGTATTACGCTGTCCGAACAGTGTCCGATTGAAGTGCGTCGATAGGGAAACGGACGTTCCTCGATCCCGAGTGAGTATGAACTGGCGGGCCGACGCCGCATGACATTCGGGAACGCACCGGTCGCGATCAATCGGGGAAGCCAGCCGTCAACCCGCTGCAAGCGCGCGTGCGATGTGGCGTCCGCGGCCGGGATCGCCGACGATTGCCCCGTCACGGGCGACGACCTGGCCGCGAAGGATCGTCGTCACCGGCCATCCGGTGACCTCCATGCCCTCGTAGGGCGTGTAGTCGGAGCCGTGATGCAGAATCTCCTGCCGGACGGTCTCGCGGCGGTTCGCGTCCCAGAGGGTCAGGTCCGCGTCCGAACCGATGGCGATGGTGCCTTTCCTCGGGTAGATCCCGTAGAGCCGCGCCGGGTTGGTGGCGGTCAGCGCGACGAAGCGCTCGAGAGGGATGCGCCCCTTCGAGACCCCCTCCGAGAACAGGATCGGCAGCCTGGTCTCGACGCCGGGGATTCCGTTCGGCACCCACTTGAAGCTGGTGCGTGCGCCGGGGCGATCCTTGCCTTTTACGTCGTCGAAGCGGAAGGGGCAGTGATCGGACGAGAAGATGTCGAAGGTACCGTCGCGCAGCCCCTCCCAGATCGCCGCCTGGCTCGCGGCGTCGCGCGGGGGCGGCGAGCAGACGTATTTCGCGCCCTCGAAATCCATGTTCAGGCCCTTTAGGTCGTCGGCGGTCAGCGCGATGTATTGCGGACAGGTCTCTCCATAGACCTTCAACCCGCGCTGCCGTGCCCAGCGGACCTGCTCCATCGCCTCGCGGCCCGACACATGGACGATGACCAGCGGCACGTCGATCAGCTCCGCATGGCTGATCGCCCGGTGGGTGGCCTCGCGCTCGACCAGCTCCGGGCGGGCGAGGGCGTGGTAGTAGGGGGCGGTGTTGCCCGCCTCCTCGAGCTTCCGGGCCATGTGGCGGATGGCGTCGTGGCCCTCGGCATGGATCATCACCATCGCCCGCTCGCGCCGGGCAACCTCGAACACCTTCAAGAGTTCGGCATCGTTCAGCATCATGTCGTCATAGGTCATGAAGACCTTGAACGAGGTGTAGCCGTCCTTCACCAGCGCCGGCAGCTCCTGGCCCAGGACCTGGGGCGTCGGGTCGGTGATGATCAGGTGGAACGAGACGTCGACATGGCATTTGCCCTCGGCCTCGGCGTGGTAGGCCTTGACCGCCTCGCGCAGCGACTGGCCTTTCTGCTGCAGCGCGAAGGGGAGAACGGTCGTATTGCCGCCGGCCGCGGCGGCGCGGGTGCCGCTGGCGAAATCGTCGGCCATCACCACACCCTCGCCCGATGGCTGCGAGAGGTGGACATGGGCGTCGATGCCGCCGGGCAGGACCAGCAGACCGGAGGCGTCGATCTCGTCGGCGGCCTCGCCCACCCGCTCGCTGATGGCGACGATACGGCCGTCGCGGACGCCGATCTCGGCCGCGTAGCGGTCGGCGGCGGTAGCGATGGTGCCGCCGCGGACGGCGAGGTCGAACTCAGGCATCGGTCTCCTCCGGAGTTGTATTCATGTCGGCCGCTGCCTTCTCCTGGCGCTGGCGCAGCACCTCGCAGGTCGCCTCGCCGGTATGCTGGAGATGGGCACGCCACACGCGGCGCGCGGTATCGGCATCGCCGTCGCGGAACGCCTGCATCAGCGCCTCGTGCTCGTCCATCGCCTGGCGCCAGCGGTCCGGGTCGGCGATGGCGATGTAGCGGCCGCGATTGGCGCGCACACTGAGCTTGGTGTGGGTGGCTGAGAGCACATCATTGCCGGCAAAGTCGATCACCGCCTGGTGGATGCGGCTGTTTAGGTCGAAATACTCCGTGCGCTGTCGGCTCTCGTAGAATCCGCGCATCTCGGCGTGGAGCTTTTCCAGCTCCGCCATCTGCGCCTCGGTCATGCGGTTGGCCGCCAGCTCGGCAGCCAGCGCCTCGAGCCCGGCGATCACTTCGAAGAGCTGGCGCGCGTCGTTGACGGTGTGGACCTTGACCCGCGCACCCCGGTTCGGCAGGATCTCGACCAGGTTCTCCTCCGCCAGCACCTTCAATGCCTCACGCATCGGCGTCAGCGAAACGCCCAGGTCCTCGGCCAGTTCGGAAACCGGAACTTTCTGCCCCTCGGCCAATTCGTCGTGGATGATCATGTCGCGGAGCTGGTCGGCCACAAGGTGATGCAGGGACTGGCGGCTGAGAACGGTCTTGCGCGGGCGCGCTCCCCGGGGCTTGATCCTGTTCACGAGTCCCTCCCTCACCAACGCCGCGAAACGCGGCCCATGGAGTTGCGATAATGCCGAGCGACGCCGAGCACAACCTTGCCCAAGCCCTCATCGAGGCCCGCCGGAGCGGCCGCAAGGTCGGCCTGGACGCGATTGGCGGGGGGCCGGCCGACGCCGCGGCGGCGTACCGGATCCAGGCCGAGGTTGCCCGCGCCGTGGGGCCGGTGGCCGCCTGGAAGACCGGACGCAAGTCGCCCGGCGGCGAGCAGACGCTGGCGCCGATCTTCGCCGGAACGGTCCGGCAAAGCCCGGCAAGTTTCGGCGCGGACGAGCTTTGGCTGATCGGCATCGAGCTCGAGATCGCCTTTCGGGTGGAGAAGCCCCTGCCGCCGGTCGGCGCCCCCGATTTCGAAGCGCGGGCGCGCGGCTGCGTCTCGGCCGTGGCGGCGATCGAGGTCGTCGACACCCGCCTTGCCGATCACCAGGCGGCCGGCCCGTTGGCGAAGCTGGCTGACAACCAGATCAATGCCGGGCTGGTGATCGGCTCGCCGCGCGCCGACTGGCAGGGGCTGGACCTGACAACACCCCAAGCCCGGCTGACCTTCGGCGGCGAGGCCGTGATTGACGGTCCGCGGCAGGTTCCAGGAGGCGACGCCTTCGCCACCTTCTGCACCTTCGCCAGGATGGTGGGAGAACAATGCGGCGGGTTGCAGGTGGGCCAGTGCGTGACCACCGGCAGCCTGAACGGCCTGCCCTTCATCGAGCGCGGCACCCGCGTCGCGGGCTGGATCGAAGGGCTGGGCGAGGTGGCCGTAGACTTCCCCGCCTGAGGCCGGAGGGTCAACCGAACGCCGCATCGGGCCACCTCCGCCAGCCACCGGCGGCGGCTTCATACGCCTCCGCGAGGTCGATCAGCGTCTCCTCGGCGCCGAGGTCGGCGATCAACTGGAAACCGACCGGCATTCCGTTTGAGTCGGGCGTGCAGGGGACAGCGACGGCCGGGTGGCCGCAGGCGTTGACCCAGCCGGTATAGACGGCGTGGCCGCGCGGGCCGACAGGCTGGCCGTCGATGGCCTCCGGGTGGCTCTCGCCCGCGGGCCAGGGCTGGGCGGCGCAGGCGGGCGTCATGATTGCATCCCACGTGTCGAAGAACCGAGAGACCTCACCGCGCAGCCGGTCGACCGCCTGGAGGATGGCGAGCAACTCGTGCGCCGCGGCCTTTCCGCCCTCCTCGGCCATGGCGAGATATTTCGCGCCCGCCTTCTCCGCGAAATCCGGCACGGTGCGGCGCATTCGGGCGAGGCCT
>DATHZU010000091.1:0-2404 GCA_035458445.1 Thermohalobaculum sp.
GCTCTATCACCTCACCAAGCTCGGCTGGTCCGACGTGATGCTGATCGAGCGTTCCGAACTCACCTCGGGCTCCACGTGGCACGCCGCCGGCGGCTTCCACACGCTCAACGCCGACACCAACATGGCCGCCCTTCAGGGCTACACCATCCGGCTCTACCGCGAGCTGGAGGAACTGACGGGGATGTCTTGCGGCCTCCACCATGTGGGGGGCGTGACGCTGGCGACCACCCCGGACCGGCTGGACTTCCTGAAGGCCGAGCGGGCCAAGCACCGCTACATGGGCCTCGACACCGAGATCATCGGGCCCGAGGAGGTGGCGAAGCTCTCGCCCATCACCAATACCGAGGGGGTGCTGGGGGCGCTCTACGACCCGCTCGACGGCCATCTCGACCCCTCGGGCACCACCCACGCCTATGCCCGGGCGGCCCGGAACGCCGGGGCCGAGATCGTGCTGCGCAACCCGGTGCTGGAGACCAACCCCCGCCCGGACGGCTCGTGGGAGGTGGTCACCAAGGACGGCACCATCATCGCCGAGCATGTGGTCAACGCCGGCGGGTTATGGGCCCGCGAGGTGGGCCGGCTCGCCGGCATCTACCTGCCGCTCCACCCGGTCGAGCACCAGTACCTGGTGACCGAGGAAACCCCGGAGGTCTACGAGCGCGACGCCGAGCTGCCCCATGTGATGGACCCCGAGGGCGAGAGCTACCTGCGCCAGGAGGGACGCGGCCTGGTGATCGGCTTCTACGAGCAGTCGATGGACCTCTGGGGCGTCGACGGCACCCCGCCCGCCTTCGGCCACGAGCTTCTGGAGGACAACCTCGACCGCATCTCGGACGCGGTCGAGTTCGCCTATCGCCGCTTCCCGGTGCTGCAGCGCGCCGGGATCAAGCGGGTGATCAACGGCCCCTTCACATTCGCCCCCGACGGCAACCCGCTGATCGGCCCGGTGCCGGGGCTGACGAACTACTGGACCGCCTGCGGGGTGATGGCGGGGTTCAGCCAGGGCGGCGGCGTGGGCCTCAGCCTCGCCCAGTGGATGATCGAGGGCGAGCCCGAGCGCGACGTCTTCGCCGCCGACGTGGCCCGGTTCGGCAAGTGGATCACGCCGGGCTACACCCGCGCCAAGGTGCGCGAGAACTACCAGCGCCGGTTCTCGGTCGGCTACTCCAACGAGGAGCTTCCCGCCGCCCGGCCGTTCCAGACCACGCCCGCCTATTCCATCTGGAAGGCCCAGCGGGCGGTCTTCGGCGCCGGCTACGGCATGGAGGCGGTCAACTATTTCGCCCCCGAGGGCGAGCCGCTCTACGAGACCCCCAGCTTCCGCCGCTCGAACGCCTTCGACGCCATCGGCGCCGAGTGCCGGGCGGTGCGCGAGGCGGTGGGGATCAACGAGATCCACAATTTCGGCAAGTACCACGTCACCGGCCCCGGGGCGCACGCCTGGCTCGACTGGATCATGGCGGGGCGGATGCCGAAGACCGGGCGGCTGAGCCTGACCCCGATGCTGGCCCCCTCCGGGCGGCTGATCGGCGACTTCACGGTGACCGGGCTGGATCACGACCGGTTCCAGCTGACCGCGTCCTACGGCGCCCAGGCCTTCCACATGCGCTGGTTCCTGAGCCACCTGCCCGAGACCGGGGTGCAGGTGGAAAACGTCTCTACCCGGCGCATCGGCTTCCAGATCGCCGGGCCCAAGGCGCGCGAGCTGCTGGGGCGGGTTGCGAAGGGCGACGTCTCGAACGCCGCCCTGCCCTTCATGGCGGCGAAGGAGTACGACATCGGCATCTGCCGGGCGCTTGTCCAGCGGGTGAGCTATACCGGCGACCTGGGCTACGAGATCTATGTGGATGCCGAGGACCAGGTGGCGCTCTACGGCATCCTGGCGGAGGCGGGGCGCGACCTGGGGCTGCGCCCCTTCGGCATGCGGGCGATGATGTCGCTCAGGCTCGAGAAGTTCTTCGGCTCGTGGCTGCGCGAGTTCAAGCCGGAATACATGCCCGCCGAGACCGGGATGGACCGGTTCACCGCCTACAACAAGCCGGCCGATTTCATCGGCAAGGCGGCGGCGGCCAAGGAGAAGGCCGAGGGGCCGGCCCGCCGCCTCTGCGCCTTCGTGGTCGAGGCCCGGGACGCGGATGTGGTGGCCTACGAGCCGATCTTCATCGGGGAGGATGTGGTGGGCTTCTGCACCTCGGGCGGCTATGCGCATTATTCGCGGAAATCCGTGGCGCTGGGCTTCCTGCCGGCGGACCTGGCGACCGAGGGCCGCGAGGTCGAGATCGAGATCCTGGGCGAGCGCCGCAAGGCCCGGCTGGTGACCACCCCCCTGGTGGATGCGGACGGGGCCCGGATGCGGGGGTGAGGGGGGTCCGTGCACGGGTGTGCACACGTGCACATGGGATCA
>DATHZU010000092.1:0-7953 GCA_035458445.1 Thermohalobaculum sp.
GCCCGCGCAGGCCAAGGACCTGGACGCGATGCCCTATGTGCGGCAGGTGATCGAGGAGGCGCTGCGGCTCTATCCGCCGGTCGGGCTGCTGGCCCGCAACGTCCGCGCGCCGGACGAGCTCTGCGGGCGCGAAATCCTGCCGAACGACACGTTGTTCCTGCCCGTCTACGCGCTGCACCGCCACCGGATGTGGTGGGAGGACCCCGACGCCTTCGACCCGCAGAACTTTGCGCCCGAGATCGCCGCCCGTCGCGACCGCTACCTGAACCTGCCCTTCGGCGCCGGACCCCGCATCTGCGTCGGCGCGAACTTCGCGATGATGCAGGCCCATGTGATCCTGGCGACCCTGCTGGCGCGATTCCGCTTTGCCCCCGCAGGCCCGCCGCCGGTTCCGGCGATGATCATGACTCTGCGACCCGAGGGCGGGGTGACGCTGTCGGTCACGCCCGCCTGAAGCTATCCCGCGTTCCCCGTCACTGGGTCAGGAACGAGTCCTCGTTGAAGCGGCCGAGATTGCCGAGCAGCTGTTGCAGAATCGTCAGCTTGCGGCCATGGGTCGGCGTCGTCCGGGTCTGGAGATCGATCACCCGGCCGTCTTCCAGCCCATAGACGTTGACCGACGCGACGGTATCGTTGGTATCGAACTCGACCGCGACGACGCGCCGTTCGGTCACCTTCGGCGCGTGGTACATGTAGCGCTCGACGGTGGTCGAGACGTAGTACCAGCCAAGATCGTCGAAAACGCCGGTGCTCGACGGGCGGCCGATCTTGCGGCGGACCGAGCCCTTGGTGTCTTCACCGGCGGTGATTCCGGAAACCGATTCGTCGTCGGGCGCGTAGCCATGGTTCTCGATGACCGGCGCGCAGCCGACAAGCCCGCCCACCAGCATGGCCGCAACAACCAGAACAGCGGCTCGCTTCATCTTATGGCTCCCTCGCGCATGACACCTGTTTCCACTACTCTGCGGATGGTCTAAATTCAAGCGATCCGCCCATGAAATGCGTCCACGCGGGACGCCGGAGCCGACAAGATCATGACCAGGCCCGCCGCCACGACCTCCGCGCTGCCGGACCAGCCCTTCCACAGGCCGATGAAGACGGGCGGGTTGCGCACCGATGGCGACACTGCCTTTCGCATCTCGGCCGAGCCGGGCGAACGCGAGGCCCTGGCGCCCTTCCTCGGCGTGGACGCGGTCGAGCGGTTGACGCTGGCCGGCTTCATCGGCCCGTATGGCAAGGGCGGATGGCGGGTGCGCGGGCGCATGGTGGCAAAGGTTGTGCAGACCTGCGTGGTGACGCTGGAGCCGCTGCGGACCCGGATCGAGGAAGACATCGAACGCACCTATGTTCCCGCCAATCAGACCCCGCGCCTGCCCGAGGTCGTGTTGCTGCATGACGACGAGGACGAGCCCGATCCCTTCACGGACAGCATCGACCCCGCGCAATTGGCGGTCGAAAGCCTGCTGCTGCTGATCGACCCCTATCCGCGCCACGAGGGCGCCGCGTTGGACGCGCTGCTGGGGCGGGATTTGGTGGCGGAAGACGGCGAGGAGACCAGGAAACCTTTCTCGGGGCTCGCCGACCTGATGCGGCGCCGTAGCGCGGACCAGGGGTAGCGAATGGCCGGGTTTCGTGGGGATATCGGTGAAAAAACACTTGCTCCGGGGGGCAAAACCAGTATTTTCCGCGTCTCGTTTCCCCGAATGGTCCGGCCCCGCGCGCATCGGTCACGGCGCTCAGGATGGTGATGGTGCCGCGAGCAGATGAATGTCCGGGCCTGCGGATCGGCCGCAGCTACCGCCCGGACGGCAAGGCAGAGGTTTGATATGGCTGTCCAACAGAACCGGAAGACCCGGTCCAAACGCAACATGCGCCGTTCGCACGACGCGCTGAAGGCGGTCGCCAGCAACGAGTGCGCCAACTGCGGCGAGCTGAAGCTGCCGCATCACGTCTGCGGCGCTTGCGGCCATTATGACGGCCGCGAGGTCGTCGCGCAGGTCGAGGATATCGATCTAGACGACGACGAGGCGGCGTAACGGAGCGCGCGGATCGCCGGATCATGACGATTCCGGGCCGCACCATCAGGTCGAGTCGCGCGCCGGGGATCGATGCATGAGCCGGAGCACCGTCATTTCCATCGACGCAATGGGGGGTGACCGTGGTCCCGCCTCCGTTCTCGAGGGAATGGGGCAGGCGCTCGCCGCAAATCCGCAGATCAGCTTCATCGTCCATGGCGACGAATCCGAACTGAATCGGCTGCTGCAACGCCACCCGGCGCTGGGCGCGCGATGCGACGTGCGCCACGCGGCGCAGATTATCTCGATGTCCGAGAAGCCATCGCGGGCGCTGCGAGACGGGCGCGACAGCTCGATGTGGCACGCGCTGGACGCGGTCGCCAAGGGCGAGGCGAAGGTCGCGGTGTCCTGCGGCAACACCGGCGCGCTGATGGCAATGGCCATCTTCGTGCTGCGCAAGGCGCCCGGAATCGACCGCCCGGCAATCGCCGTCAACTGGCCCTCGACCGCTCCCCACGGCTTCAACACGATGCTGGACATGGGCGCCGACGTGCGCGCCGATCCGCGCAACCTGCTGCAATTTGCCGTCATGGGCGCCGAGTACGCCCATCTGAGGTTCGGCATCGAACGCCCGCGGGTCGGGCTCTTGAATGTCGGCACCGAGCCCAGCAAGGGACCGCAGGAGCTGCGCGAAGCCGGCCTGTTGCTGGAGGCCGCGGCCAATGACCGCTTCGCCTATGTCGGTTTCGTCGAAGGGACCGACATCACCAAGACCACGGCGGATGTGATCGTAACCGACGGGTTCACCGGCAATGTTGCACTGAAGGCGGCGGAGGGTACGGCCAGCTTCATCAGCCGCACACTTCGGGATTCGTTCCAGCACAGCGTCTGGTCGCGCATCGGCGGTCTTTTCGCCATGAGCTCGCTGCAGCGGCTGCGGCAGCGGATCGACCCGCGGCGCGTCAATGGCGGCGTGTTCCTGGGACTGAACGGCGCTGTCGTCAAGAGCCATGGCGGCGCCGATGCCGTGGGGTTCCGGTCGGCGATCAAGCTGGCGATCAAGATGGCGGAATCCGATTTTCCGCTGCTCGTCGCGGCGGAGCTGGCGAAGGTGGGCGCCGGCGAGCCCCGACAGGTCTCCGAGCAGAAGCGGGACGGCGCGGCGGCCCCCGCCGCTGCACCCTCGCCCGACACGGATGATGGTCCGGCGGACCAGGAAGGATGAGTGTCGTGCGAGCGAGGGCTGTGGGCTGCGGGCATTATCTCCCGGCGAATGTCGTGACCAACGAGCAGCTGTCCAAGAGACTCGACACCACCGACGAGTGGATTCGAACCCGGACCGGTATCGAGCGCCGCCATATCGCGGCCGAAGGCGAGAAGACATCCGATCTGGCGATCGCCGCGGCCAAGGCTGCCCTGGCGAATGCCGGACTGACCGCGGCGGACATCGACGCCGTCATCCTGGCCACCGCGACTCCGGACCAGACCTTCCCGTCCACGGCCACGTGCGTGCAGACCGCGATCGGAATGCGGGACGGCTTCGCGTTCGACATTCATGCCGTCTGCGCCGGGTTCATCTACGCGCTGGCGAATGCCAACGGAATCATCCTGTCCGGAATGGCGAAGCGCGTCCTGGTTATCGGCGCCGAGACGTTCTCGCGCCTGCTCGACTGGGAGGACCGGTCGACCTGCGTGCTGTTCGGCGACGGGGCCGGGGCGGTGATTCTGGAAGCGTCGGAGGGCACCGGCACCGCCATCGACCGCGGCATCCTGGCAACCTGCCTGCATTCCGATGGCGCCCACAACGACATCCTCTATGTCAATGGCGGTCCATCGACCACCCGCGAGACCGGCGTGCTGCGCATGGCCGGTAAGGAGGTATTCCGCCACGCGGTGGTCAAACTGGCCGAGGTTGCCGATGAAGTGATGGAGAAGGTCGGCGTAACCGGTTCCGATGTCGACTGGATCGTGCCCCACCAGGCGAATCTCCGGATCATCGAAAGCACCGCCAAAAAGGCCGGCGTGCCCATGGAAAAGGTGGTCGTGACGGTCGCCGACCACGGAAATACCTCGGCTGCCTCGATCCCCCTGGCGCTGTCGACCGCCGTGTCCGACGGCCGTATCAAGCGCGGCGATCTGCTCCTGATGGAGGCGATTGGGGGCGGGCTGGCATGGGGTTCCGCGCTGCTGCGTTGGTAGGGAATAGAAACTAAAGCTCCAGCTTCGCATCCGAATATCGTCACAAGTTATTGAGATTGACTCGTTTTCCCTTTTCCTCTTACAATTGAATAACGAAGCCAATTTTGTTATCTTTGCGTAACGATAAAAGGGGGGTTCGGACGATGCCGGGTAATACGTTGACGCGGTCCGACCTGAGCGAAGCGGTCTACCGGGAAATCGGCCTTTCGAGGAACGAGTCGGCCGAGATGGTCGAGACGGTTCTCACGCGGATTTCAAATGCTCTGGTAAAGGGCGAGAACGTCAAGATTTCATCCTTTGGAACCTTCGCGGTTCGCGAGAAGGGTGCGCGCATGGGACGCAATCCGAAAACCGGCGAGGAAGTGCCAATCGAGCCGCGCCGCGTCCTGGTGTTCCGGCCCTCGCACATCATGAAGGCACGGGTCGATGGCGGGGGGGCTGACTGATGGCCGCAACCGCAGAATCAATCACCGGTAGCGCCAGCAAATCGCCGGAGGCGTTCCGCACCATCAGCGAAGTTTCCGAGGCGCTCGACCTGCCGCAGCACGTGCTGCGGTTCTGGGAGACCCGGTTCGCCCAGATCAAGCCGATGAAGCGCGGCGGCGGCCGGCGGCTCTACCGGCCCGACCACGTCGCGCTTCTGCGCGGCATCAAGGCGCTGCTCTATGATGACGGCATGACCATCAAGGGCGTGCAGAAGGTCCTGCGCGAAAAGGGCACCAAGACGGTGATCTCGCGCGGCAGCGCCGATGTGGAGCTGCGGCTGGACAGCGCGCCGAGCGTGCCGGCCGACGCCGTGGCGCGTCTCGGCGCCCTCAAGCAGCGGGTCTCTGCCGTCCGCAGCAATGGCGGCACTCCTGGTCGCGAAAGCATCCGCGCGAGCATCGAGCGGCTCGAGGCGCTGCTCGACCGGCTGGAAAACGGCTGACGCCACAAGGCACGTCACCGAATGCGCGGGCCCCGCAGTGCGGGGCCCACAGCGTTTCACGAGCTGTCCGTCCGGCCGCCGGATTTCCGTTGCACTGTGGGCGCGAGGCGGTATAACGCACCCACCTTTGTCGGGCCGTAGCGCAGCTTGGTAGCGCGCTTGCATGGGGCGCAAGAGGTCGTGAGTTCGAATCTCGCCGGCCCGACCAACATCAGACGCCAGCGGCCGGGCTGCTGGCGTCTTTTGCTTTCCGGGGGAGGGCCACAATGAGCGGACCGGGAGTGATCCCCTCGCAGGAGCTTCGCGCCATGCTGGCGCGGGGCGAGATCGGCGTCCGCGAGCCGGTGCTCGACGGGCAGGTTCAGCCCGCCAGCCTCGACCTGCGGCTCGGGCAGCGCGCCTGGCGCGTGCGGGCCAGCTTCCTTTCCGGCAGGGAGCGCACGGTGGCGGAACGGCTCGACCAGTTCGCCATGCACCAGATCGACCTGACTCCGGGGGCGGTGCTTGAGACCGGCTGCGTCTATCTGGTGGAACTGACCGAATCACTTGCCCTGCCCGCCGACATCTCGGCCGCGGCGAACGCCAAGAGCTCGACCGGGCGGCTCGACCTGCTGACCCGGCTGATCACCGACCGCTCGATCGAGTTCGACCGGGTCGAGGCCGGCTATACCGGCCCGCTCTATGCCGAGATCAGCCCGCTTACCTTCTCGGTGCTGGTGCGCCCCGGCATCCGGCTGAACCAGATCCGGTTCCGCCGCGGCAAGGCCGAGATCGGCGATGCGGAGCTGAAGGCGCTGCACGCCCGCGAGCCGCTGGTCAACGGCGAGGCGCTGATCGACGGCGGCCTCGGCTTCTCGGTGGACCTGACGCCGCGCGGAGACGACGGCATCGTCGGCTGGCGGGCGCGGAAGCATTCGGGGCTGATCGACCTCGGCCTCGTCAACCACTACGCGCCGGAAGGGTTCTGGGAGCCGGTCCGGCCCGGTGCCCATGGCGGCATCATCCTGGACCCCGGCGCCTTCTACATCCTGGTCAGCCGCGAGGCGGTGAACGTGCCGCCCGGGACCGCGGCCGAGATGGTGCCCTACATGGCCGTGGCGGGCGAGTTCCGCGTGCATTACGCGGGCTTCTTCGACCCCGGCTTCGGCCATCCCTCGACCGGCGGCGCGGGCTCGCGCGGCGTGCTCGAGGTGCGCTGCCACGAGGCCCCCTTCGCGCTCGAGCACGGCCAGATGGTCGGCCGCCTGGTCTACGAGCGTATGGCCGAGGTGCCGGACGTGCTCTACGGCACCGGCATCGGCTCGAACTACCAGGGGCAGGAGCTGAGGCTGGCAAAGCATTTCAGGGCGGAGAGCCGGTGATGGGCGTTCCGTGTCATGTCGCTTGACCGCGCCGCGCCCCTGGTCGCCGACCGCCCGCCCCGGAAGCCGGACAATCTGCGCGGCCTGATCCTGATGGCATCGGCGTTCTTCGCCTTTGCCGCCGCCGATACCCAGGCCAAGCTGCTGACCGAATGGTTCCACCCGGTGCAGATCGTCTGGATGCGGCAGCTGGGCCTGCTGTCGGGGGTGGCGGTGCTCCTGGTCCTGATGGGTCCCAGGATCCTGAAGACGGGGCATCCGAACCTGCAGATCCTGCGCGGGATGCTGGCGGTGATCTCGGCCACGGCCTTCATCGTCGCGCTGCGCTATGTGCCGCTCGCGGATGCGATGGCGGTGACCTTCGTCGCGCCTTTCATGGTGACGATCATGGGGGCGCTGTTCCTGCGCGAAAAGGTCGGCATCCGCCGATGGACGGCGGTCGCCATCGGATTTGCCGGCACACTGATTGTGACCCGGCCCGGCCTCGGGGTTGTTCACCCGGCGGCGCTGCTGATCGTCGGCGCGGCGTGCGCCTTCGCACTGCGCCAGACCCTGTCGCGGGTGCTGGCCGCAACGGACAGCACCGCCACGACGGTCGCCTATACCGCGATCGCCAGCGTCCTGCTTCTGAGCCTGCCCTTGCCGCTGTTCTGGCGGGCGCCGGAAACGGGACTGCAACTGGCGATCCTGGTCGGCATGGCGGCCTGCGCGGCGACGGGCGAGCTGTTGGTGATCAGGGCGCTGGAGATCGCGCAGGCCAGCGTCGTTGCGCCGATGCATTACAGCCTGATCATCTGGGGCACGATCTATGGCTGGCTGGTATTCGGCCAGTTGCCCGACCGCTGGACCTGGCTCGGCGCCGCGATCATCGTGTCGACCGGCCTCTACATCATGAACCGCGAGCGCAAGCTGGCGCGGGCTGCGGGCCGGACCTGAATCGGCGCGCGCGCACTACCCCTCGTCCTCGGCGAACATGTCGTCGATGTATGCGTCGCCCTCGGCCGGGCCGTCGTCCTCGGCCTCGCCGGAGGGCGGGGTCGATTCCAGCAGGCCGGCGGCGCGCAGTTCCTTGATGCCCGGCAGGTCGCGGGCGCTCTCCAGGCCGAAGTGGTCGAGGAAGCCCTGGGTGGTCACGAAGGTGATCGGGCGGCCCGGGGTCTCGCGGCGGCGGCCCAGCCGGATCCACTCCAGGTCCAGCAGGATGTCGATGGTCCCGCGCGAGAGCGAGACGCCCCTGATCTCCTCGATCTCGGCCCGGGTCGCCGGCTGGTGATAGGCGATGATCGCCAGGGTCTCGATCGCGGCGCGGCTGAGCTTGCGGGTCTCCTTCGCCTCACGGCGCATCAGGAAGCCTAGGTCAGGCGAGGTACGGAAGGCCCAGCCCGGGCCGATCTTCACAATCTTGACGCCGCGACCCTGGTAGCGTTCGCGCAGAAGCGCCAGAGCGGCA
>DATHZU010000093.1:0-8967 GCA_035458445.1 Thermohalobaculum sp.
GGACCCCTACAACTCGGATGGCCATGACGGCATCGTCCGGGACGGCGAGATCGTCAACGACGAGAGCCTGCTGGCGCTGGAGAAACAGGCGCTGGTGCAGGCCGAGGCAGGCTGCGACATCCTGGGCCCCTCGGACATGATGGACGGCCGCATCGGTGTCATCCGCCGGGCGCTGGAGGAGAACGACTTCCAGAACGTCACCATCATGAGCTACGCCGCCAAGTACGCCTCGGGCTTCTACGGGCCGTTCCGCGACGCGGTCGGCTCGGGCGGCGCGCTGAAGGGCGACAAGAAGACCTACCAGATGGACAGCGCCAATTCGGACGAGGCGCTGCGCGAGGTCGCCGCCGACCTGGCCGAGGGCGCCGACATGGTGATGGTGAAGCCCGGCATGCCCTATCTGGATATCTGCCGCCGGGTGGCCGAGGAGTTCCGGGTGCCGACCTTCGCCTACCAGGTCTCGGGCGAGTACGCGATGCTGAAGGGCGCCATGCTGAACGGCTGGCTGGACCCCGACAAGACCATGCTGGAGGCGCTGATGGCGTTCAAGCGGGCAGGCTGTGCCGGGGTGCTGACCTATTTCGCGCTGGACGCGGCGCGGCTGCTCAAGGGCTGAGGCGCCCTACCCGCCCCAGGCACCGGGCCAACTCAGGCAGGCCTGGAACTTCAATCGCGTGAAATGCGCCTGCGCACCCGCTTCCGGTGGCGACAGCTCGAATCCGGTGATCACCAGACGACCCCTGCCCTCTGCTGCGGCCACACGGTCCGCGAGGGAGAGTCCGGAGTCGTCCGCGCGGTCGAAAATGAAGTCGCGGTGCTCCTGCGGGGCGTTCACGTCACCCATGTTGGGTCCGGTATTGTCGCGGTTCCGGAAGTGCCAGCCATGCAGATCGCGCGGGTTGGGCACGAAATGGAAGGGCGGCGTGATCCGCGCCATGTCCTCGCCGTCGGCTGCACGCAGGCGGATGATCCAGCCATGCGGATCGGGGTCGAGCTGGAAATCCCAACCGGGGCCGATCCGCTTTTCGAACCGGAGCCCCGCCTCGACCTCGCCGCTGACCGCAGCCGCAGAGCGACCGGGATCGCCGCCGCAGTCAAGTGCCGCCCGTGCCGGTGGGCAGACGAGCGATAACGCCATAGCAACGGCCCAGATTGCTGAGCCTGTTCGGTGCCGGCACGGTTGTTTCGGTTTTGGCATTGCCCTGATCGATACCATATTTGTTTGCTGCCGCAGAATCGGGCACAACGGTCCCCTGAATCCTGAGGAGTGCGGAGATGATCCGGATCGTCGTGCTGATCCTGCTGGTGCTGACGCTGGGGGCCTTCGTCATGGGGCTGCTGGTCACCAAGGGCGTCGTCGACTTCACCAAGGTCGAGCCGCCCCCGCCGGGGCAGACCTACGAGACCTCGGCCGGGCCGGTGAAGGTCGACCGGGTCGACGGGCCCTTTGCGCATCCCTGGGCCGTGGCCTTCCTGCCGGACGGCGCCATGCTGATCACCGAGCGCGGCGGGGCCATGTGGCATCGCGGCGCCGGCGGCGCTCGGGCGCAGGTGGCCGGCGTGCCGGCGGTGAAGGCCGAGGGCCAGGGCGGGTTGCTGGACGTCGTCGCGGCCCGCGATTTCGCGGACAGCCGCGAGGTGTTCCTGACCTATTCCGAGCCGGCCGAGGGCGGCAGCCGCACCGCCGTGTTGGTGGCGCGGCTGAGCGACGGCGGCGAGGCGCTGGAGAACTTCCGGGTAATCTTCCGCCAGCAGCCGACGGTCGATTCGAAGATCCATTACGGCTCGCGAGTGGTCGAGGCCGGGGACGGCACCCTGTGGGTAACGCTGGGCGAGCGCGGCCAGGCGCTGATGGCGCAGAACCCTATGGGCCATCTGGGCAAGGTCATCCGCATCAACCGCGACGGCTCGGTGCCGCCGGACAACCCGCTGGTGGCGACCATCGGGCTGAAGGAGATCTGGTCCATCGGCCACCGCAATCCGCAGGGCGCGGCGATCGACCCGGAAACCGGGGCGCTGTGGACGGTGGAGCACGGGGCAAAGGGCGGCGACGAGATCAACCGGCCCGAGCCGGGCAAGAACTACGGCTGGCCGACAATATCCTTCGGCACCAACTATTCCGGCACCTCGATCGGCGAGGGCACCTCGAAATGGGGAATGGAACAGCCGCTGTTCCATTGGGACCCCTCGATCGCGCCCTCGGGCATGATGATCTATTCCGGCAGGCTGTGGCCCGACTGGAAGGGCGACATCTTCGTCGGCGCGCTGAAGTTCCAGTTGATCAGCCGCCTCGACCGCGAGGGCGACGCAATCAAGGGCGAGGAGCGGCTGCTGACCGGCCTCTTCGGCCGGGTCCGCGATGTGCGGGAAGGGCCGGACGGGGCGATCTGGTTCCTGACCGACGAGGGTCAGGGCGCGCTTTACCGCATGTACCCCGCGAATTAGCGCTTGCGGGCGGCGGCGGCGCGGTTAGGTTTGCGCTCATGACAGCGCCATTGACCCCACTCGTGGCGGGGCTGCCCGCCACCGTTCCCTTCGTCGGCCCCGAGAAACAGGAGCGCGACCGCGGCCGCCCCTTCGCCGCGCGCATCGGCGCCAACGAGAGCGTCTTCGGCCCCTCGCCGAAGGCGGTCGAAGCGATGCGGGCAGCGGCGCCCGAGATGTGGATGTATTGCGATCCCAACAACCACGACCTGCGCCAGGCGCTGGCCGCGCATCACGGCGTGCCGCCCGAGAGCATCGTGATCGGCGAGGGGATCGACGGTTTGCTGGGTTACACGGTGCGCCTGTTCATCGAGCCGGGGCAGCGGGTGGTGACCTCCGCCGGGGCCTACCCGACATTCAACTACCATGTGGCGGGCTTCGGCGGCGAGTTGGTGACCGTGCCCTACAGCGGCGATGCCGAGGACCCGGAGGCGCTGGTGGCGCGGCTGCGCGATACCGGGGCGCGGATGGCCTATATCGCCAACCCGGACAACCCGATGGGGTCCTGGCACGACGCGGCGACGATCCGGCGGATGATCGACGCCATGCCGGGCGACGCTCTGCTGTGCCTGGACGAGGCCTATATCGAGTTTGCGCCCCAGGGCACCGCCCCAGCGTGGGATGTAAGCGACCCGCGGGTGATCCGGTTCCGAACCTTCTCGAAAGCCCATGGAATGGCCGGGCTGAGGATCGGCTACGCCATCGCGGCACCGGAGGTGGCGGCGGCCTTCGACCGCATCCGCAACCATTTCGGCGTCACCCGGATCGCCCAGGTGGCGGCGCTGGCGGCGCTGGGCGACACGGCGCATCTGGCCTCGGTGCAGGCGCAGGTAGCGGCCGCGCGTGACCGGATCGGCGAAATCGCGGCGGCGAACGGGCTGACCACCCTGCCGTCGGCGACGAATTTCGTGGCGGTGGATTGCGGCGATGACGGCGATTTCGCCCGGCGGGTTCTGGCCGAGCTGATACGGCGGGATATCTTCGTGCGCATGCCGGGCGTCGCGCCGCAGGACCGCTGCATTCGCGTTAGCGCCGGGCGTGAGGGTGATCTGGCCCTGCTGGCCGCGGCCTTGCCCGAGGCGCTGGCGGCGGCGCGGGGTTAGGTGGGCTCGAGGAGTTAACGGTCAAAGTTAATTCCCATTAAGAAACATCCTGTCTCAAAAAGATTATCTCAAATTTTCCGAATACCGATTTCTAACAGGTCATTAACTGTCAGATTCTTCCGGTCTCTGGCCCTCTGGGCGCATCGAAACCGATGCCGCAAAGGAGGGTCCGATGCCCCGCCGCTCCACCGCCGCCACGCTTGCCCTGTCAATTCTGACCTCCGCTCCGGTCCATGCGGGCGATCTGTCCGAAGGCTGGGAGTGGCTCGCCAAGACCAACGAGATCCAGACCGAGGGGGCGATCTGGAACGACCGCTTCGGCGACGGCAAGGACCGCTGGAAGACCGGCGGGCTGACCCAGTCCTACGTCTTCCCGGAGCATATCTTCGGGCGCACGCCCTGGTTCGGCGACCGGGCGTCGGCGGCCGAGTTGAACGTGCGGGGCGTGCTGATGACCCCCGACAACACGGCGAATACCGGCGTCGACCGCAACGACCGGCCCTATGCCCAGTATGCGGGTGCGGGCGTCTACCTGCGCAGCATCGCCCGGCCCGACATGATGGGCCCGGATTTCGGATTGCAGGAAGAAAGCCGCATCGGCCTCGAGGTCGGCTGGCAGGGCGACCCGCTGCCGCTGTTCGACGTGCAGGACGCGTTGCACGGCATGACCGGCACCAAGGGCTCGGCCGCCAACCTGTCGAACATCATCGACGGCGAGGTGCTGGTCAACCTGGAGGGCCGTCACACATGGCGCTACCACTGGGGAGGCGAGGACCGCGATGTCGAGTTCGCGCCCTTCGTCCAGGGCTCGCTGGGGATGCGCGAGACCAGCATCCGCGCTGGCGCCGACGTGATCCTCGGCTCGTCGCTGGAGGGGCGGACCTGGGGCAACGATCTGGCGACCGGTGCCCTTCTGGCGGGCGCCTCGATGCCCCGGCAGGGCTATCACTGGTCGGTGTTCGCGGGCGGCGATGTGGGGTATGTTGCAGCGGACGCTTTCCTCGATGGCGGCTTCTCGGTGGACGGGCCGGACATTGCCCGCCGGAAGCTCGTGGCGCGGCTGCATGGCGGCGTGCTGCTCGAGTACGACAATCTCGGCATCGGCTTCTCGCTGAACTGGCTCGGCAAGGAGTTCAAGGGTCAGCCCGAAGGGCAGGTCGTGGGTGCGGTGCAACTCAAGTTCCGGCTGTAAGGGCCACACGAGAAATTGACGCCCATGCAGGCTTGGACGTTTTATTGTTCCATTACAGGGCGTTGCCTATGCCGCAAAGCACGGGTAGGTTGGTGGCAGACGGCGAAGGGATCGACTCGGACATGACGAATACACTGCGGAATGCCGCGCCGATCCCCGCCGCCGGGCGGTCGCACTGCCGGGTCGGCGGCTCGTTGCCATGATGATTGGCCGTAATATCCGGACGCTGCTTGTCCTGCTGGCCGTGGTGTCCCTGCCGTTGTTCTGGCTGTTCCGGCCGGTCGACCAGCTGCCGGCTCGGTTTGCCGCCGGTCAATGCCACAGGATCGCCCTGACCGACGCTCAGACCGGGCGTCTGGTCGTAGGCGTCGGAGACATGGAGCTCCTGTCCGACGGCGACACCTTGATCCTGGCGGCGTCGGACCGGCTGGCGCTGGACCGAAATCCCGGCACGGCCCCCTCGGGCGGGCTCTACCAGGTCTCGATGTCGCGCCTGGCTGCCGGCGATGTTTACGCCATGCCGATCCTGTCACAGGAGACCGCGCCGGGGGGGCTTTTCCCCCAGGCCCTGACGGTTTCGCCGGACGGCGAGCAGCTTGCCTTCGTGAATCACGACCGCGACGGCACCGTCGGAATCATCGGCGGCCGGTACGGCGATGGCACCTTCAGCCCCAGATACGCGCGCACGGGCAACGAGTTTTGCCGGGCACGCGACGTTCAGTTCTCGGGCGACGGCGAGATGGGCGTGCTGGCGGTGCTGGATCGTGCATCCTGCAACTTCTCGCTGGCCGATCTCGACCCCGGCGCGGCCACCGGCCGCATAGTGGCGGTCGATCTCGCCGCCTCCGACTCTCCGACGGAGGTGACGGGCGGCCTGGCCGAAGCACGGGGAATCGCCGGGACCTTCGTCTCGGAAATGCGGCTTTCGCGGCTACACGACCGGCTGGGCGACCCGATCCAGCTGCCGGGTGGACCTGACCGGCTGACCTGGGACCAGGCTGGCGGCCTGGTTGCCGCGCTGCATCCCAGCCTGCCGCGCACACTGACCCTGCGTTACGGCTTTGCCGGCTCGGCGCCCTCGCGCATCGTCCGGGTCGACCTGGACCGCCGCGTGGAAGTGTTGTTCGACGATACCGAGGGTGAGATATTCTCGGCTGCCTCGGTGGGCGTCCTCTCGCGGGGTATTCTTGCGGCAGGCTCCGAATTCGAGCCGGGAATTCTGCTGTGCCGGGCCAGCGGATAGCCGGGTACGCGGGCGCCGCGATTGTCTTCCCGCAGGGGTCCCGGTATCCTGCCGCGGCAATCGACGGGGAAGAAATGGCGAACCGGGCCGCTGCGCCGCTGACCAGTCGGACCGAGGCCATGCCGGCGAAGGGTGCGGCCGACGAGAACTTTCCCGTCGCCTCGGTGCTGATCGCCCCACGGCTGCGCCGCCATGTGATGCGGTTCTACGCTTTTGCGCGCGCCGCCGACGACATCGCCGACAATCCGGCACTGACGCCCGCGGAAAAGCTGCGGCAGTTGGACCGGTTCGAGGCAGCGCTGACGACCCATGCGGCCCTGCCATTGGAGGCTGCGCAGCTGCGCGAGAGCCTCGCGGCAACCGGAGTATCGGACCGCCATGCGCGCGCGCTTCTGGCCGCCTTCAGGCAGGACGCCACCAAGCAGCGCTACAGGGATTGGGACGAACTGATGGCCTATTGCGCCCTGTCGGCGCATCCGGTCGGGCGTTTCATGCTGGACCTGCACGGCGAGGCTCCTGCTGCCGCAACGCCGGGCGATGCGCTCTGTGCAGCGTTGCAAGTGCTGAACCACCTTCAGGATTGCGGTCAGGACCGGCACCTGCTGGACCGGATCTACCTGCCCGGGGACTGGATGTCCGAGGCCGGGGCCGAACCGGAGGATCTGGACGCCGACGCAGCGTCGCCGGCACTCCGCCGCGTGCTGGACCGCTGCCTGGACGCCACCGACCGGCTGCTGGATGCCGCCGCGCCGCTGGCGGGAATGTTGCGCTCGCGGCGGCTCGGCGCCGAGGTGGCGGTGATCCATTGCCTGGCCTCGCGGTTGGCGTCGCGGCTGCGGCGGCAGGACCCGCTGGCAGGTCGCGTGGCGCTGGGGCGCGGCGACATGGCCGCCGCCGCGCTGGCCGGTCTCTGGCGTCTGGTTTGCCGATGATCCCCGCTTCGTTGGCCCCCCAGCCAGCCCCGGCAGGCACCGACCCGCAGCGCGTGGCAGACCGGATCACGGCGCAGGCGCGGTCCTCGTTCGCCGCCGGAATGCGGCTGCTGCCGCGCCCGCGCGCCCGGGCGATCAGGGCGGTCTACGCACTGGCCAGGGTGCTGGACGACATCGCGGACGGCGCCTGGCCTGAGGCCGAGAAGCGGCGCCTGATGCAGGACTGGCGCGCCGAGATCGGGCGGCTCTATGGCGGGGCGCCGACCTCGGCCATCGGTCAGGCGCTGGCCGGGCCGGTCAAGCGCTACGAACTGCCCCAGGCCGAGTTCCTTCTGCTGATCGAGGGGATGGAGATGGATGCGGGCGCACCCATCGTCGCCCCCGGGTTGGAGATGCTGCGTGCCTATACGCGGCGGGCGGCGGGTTCGGTCGGGATGCTGTCGATGCGGATATTCGGGGCCTGGCGGGGCGAGCTGTCCGAGACCGCGGCATTGCGGCTGGGCGATGCGTTCCAGTTGACCAACATCCTGCGCGACGTAGCCGAGGACGCCCGGCGCGGCCGGCTGTACCTGCCCCGCGAGGCGCTGGAAGCGGCAGGGATCGAGACCCGCGTTCCGGCCGAGGTCGTGCGGCATCCGGAGACCGGACGCGCCTGCGCCTGGTTGGCCGATCTGGCCGGCGCCGATTTCAGGGCGGCGCGAAAAGCCATGGCGGGACACAGCCGGTTTGCGCTGGCCCCGGCGCTGATGATGACCGGGGTCTACGAGGGATATCTGGCGCGGCTGGCCGCGAAGGGGTTCCAGCCCGGGGCGCGGCCGGAGCTGTCGCGGACGGGAAAGCTGGGCCTGGGGCTGCGCGTCTTGCTGGGGCCGGTCGCCCCCGCGCGCGATGGCTGAGCCGGTCGTCCACATCGTCGGGGCCGGGCTCGCGGGGCTTTCGACGGCCGTGCGCCTGACCGAGCGCGGCCAGCGCGTGGTGGTTCACGAGGCCAATCCCTTCGCCGGGGGACGCTGCCGGTCGTATCATGACCCGCGGCTGGACCGGGTGATCGACAACGGGAACCACCTGCTGCTGAGCGGCAACCGGTCGGCCCTGGCCTATCTGGCAACCATTGGCGCCGCGGACCGGATGACTGCGCATCCCGCCCGCTTCGCATTCGTCGACCTGGCCGACGGCAGCCGCTGGACCATCGCGCCGAACCGCGGGCCGCTGCCCTGGTGGATATTCGTCCCTGGGCGCCGGGCGCCCGGCACCAACGCGGGTGCCTATCTGGCCGCCCGCCGCTTGGCGCTGGCCGGGGTGGATATCACCGTCGCCCAGGCGATTCCCGGGCGCGGACCAGCCTGGCAGCGGTTCTGGGAACCGTTGACGCTGGCGGCAATCAATGCAACGCCCGAGCATGCCTCGGCGGCTTTGCTGTGGCCGGTCCTGCGCGAGACCTTTCTGCGCGGCGCGGAATACTGCCGCCCGCTTCTGGCCCCTCACGGGCTGGCGCAGGCGCTGGTCGCGCCCGCGGTCGAATGGCTGCAGCGCCGCGGCGCGGAAATCCGCTTCGGCCGGGTGTTGCAGCAGGTGGAGTGCACCGAGGACCGGGCAATGGAGCTGCAGTTTGCAGATGGCGACGAGCCGCTGGGTCCGGTCGATCGCGCGGTTCTGGCACTGCCGCCCTGGCGGCTGGGCAAGGTCTATCCGCAGGCCGATTCTCCGTCCGGTTCGGGCAGCATCCTGAACCTGTTCTACCGGCTTGCCGCGCCGCTCCCCGGTGGCACGCCGCCACTGACCGGGGTCGTCTCGGGAACCGCCGACTGGATCTTCCTGCGCGGCGATGTTGCCAGCGCCACGATCTCGGCGGCCGGAGAGCGGGACATGGATACAAGCGACATTCCGGCGCTGATCGCAGAGGTCTGGGGAAACGTAAGGAGCGCCCTGCAATTGCCGCCGGATGCGGAGCCGTTGGCAAGCCGCATCAACTGGGAGCGGCGCGCGACCTTTGACCAGACCCCGGCGGGCAAC
>DATHZU010000094.1:0-3007 GCA_035458445.1 Thermohalobaculum sp.
ACGAGTTCAACCTCGCAGCCATGGCTCAAAACCTCAGAAAGCTCGCGAAGCTCGTGCCAAACCCCGCATGAGGAAGGGCAGGCCAAATTCAATCGAGCAAATCCACGCGCAAAAAAAGCCGACATTTTCAACAGCATCTCCGCATCAGTGACGTCGGCGATATCAGGCTCGGCTTCCGCATATTGCACCTTTGAGAAATAGCCCGAGCGGCAGCACTCGCGGTCAACCCGGACCTTCGAGTTTTCGCGCCAACGGCAGCTTGGCCCGCCGAGCCGACCTTAAACCAACACCGATTTATCGGTTCTGACCGTCGGCCACGCCGCCGCCCTTTAATCCAGATCAACGCGCCACCACCTAACGCGTGCTAGGGGTTGCAGGTCGGGGGACTGGATCGGCGCGGAGGCCTGCGATGATCAGATCCGAATGGCTGCGCGAGGACGCCGTCTTCGCGGTTCACCCCCAGGGCGCGGTGGCGGATGCCGATTTCGCCCATGTCGCCGCCATCGTCGACCCGGTGATCGCGCGCAAGGGCAGGCTCGAGGGGCTGATGGTCGATGCCCGCGGCTTCGCCGGCTGGGACGACACCAAGGCGCTGCTGGCGCATCTGCGCTTCATCAATGCCCATGTCGACCGGGTCGCCCGCATCGCCGTCGTCGGCGACCAGTGGTGGTTGAACGCCGCCCCGGCGATGGAGCCGTTCCACGGGACCCCGATCAAGGTCTTCACCTCCGCCGAGGAGGGCGTGGCCAAGGCGTGGCTGCTCGAGACCCCGCCCGAGCCCGCGACGGTCACGCTGCTGCCGGAAAGCGACGGCCCGCTGGTCGGCGTCAGGGTCACCGGGCGCCTGCGGGATGCCGACTACAAGCAGTTGCAGGCCGACCTGCTGGCGCGCCTGCCCGAGACGGGCAAGCTGCGCATGCTGGCGGTGGTCGACGAGGGCTTCCGGGGCTGGACCCCGAAGGCCTGCCTCGACGACATCGCCATGGTGTTCTCGCCCTGGAGCCGGCGCTTCGAGAAACTGGCGGTGGTCGCCGGACCGGGGCTGGTTCACTGGTGCGTGGCCCATTTTCCCTCGGCCCTGCTGCCCTACCCGATGAAGGCCTTCACCCTGTCCGAGATCGACGACGCCTGGGCCTGGCTGCGCGCCTGATCGCGGGTCCGCCCGGTGCCGCTTGCGGCGAATCGGGGGATGTTATAACTTCCGTATCAACGGAGGCATGCCATGCAGCATCTCAAGGTCCGCAAGATCGGCAATTCCCTCGGCGTCGTGCTGCCGAAGGAGGTTCTGGCCCAGCTCGGCGTCGGCGAGGGGGACGAGTTGATCGTCACCAACGCGCCCGGCCGCGAGTTGCACCTCAGCGCGCCAGATGCCGATTTCGAACGGCAGATGCGGGCTGCCGAGGAAATTATGGACCGCTACCGCAGCGCCCTCGCCGAGCTCGCCAAGTGACCGAGCCACGATGGCTCGGCCAGCGTATCATTGTCGCCGTCCACGATGCCCAACTGGTCCGCCATGGTGGCGCGGGGGGAATCCGCGATGCCGGGCTGCTCGATTCGGCACTGGCGCGCCCGCTCAACCTGCAGGCATACGGCGAGGACGATCTCTGCGTGCTGGCGGCGGCCTATGCGGCAGGCATCGTCCGGAACCATCCCTTCGTCGACGGAAACAAGCGTACCGCCTTCATCGCGGCGGCCCTGTTCCTGCAGGAAAACGGCCAGAGGCTGGTCGCCCCGCAAGGCGAGGCCGTGGTGATGACTCTCGGCCTCGCGTCAGGCGAATTGCCGGAGGCGGGCTTCGCCGCCTGGCTGCGGGACCGGACCGAGGCGCTATAGGGCCAGGCCCGCCCCGCTCACCCCTTCGGCATCCTGGTCTTGCGCAGATAGGGCAGCACCCGCTCGAAGCTGCCGAAGCGCTTCTCGGCGTCCTCGTCCGAGACGGCCGGGGTGATGATCACGTCCTCGCCGTGCTTCCACTGCGCCGGGGTGGCGACCTGGTGCTTGGCGGTCAGCTGGATCGAGTCGATCGCCCGCAGGATCTCGTCGAAGTTGCGGCCCGTCGTCATCGGGTAGGTCAGGCTGAGCTTGATCTTCTTGTCCGGCCCGATGACGAAGACCGAGCGCACGGTGGCGTTGTCGGCCGGCGTGCGCCCCTCCGAGGTGTCGCCGGCCGAAGCGGGCAGCATGTCGTAGAGCTTCGCCACCTCCAGCTTCGGGTCGCCGATCAGCGGATAGTCGACCTTGTTGCCGGTGACCTTCTCGATGTCGCCCTTCCACTTCTGGTGGTTGTCGACCGGGTCCACCGAGATCCCGATGATCTTGCAGTTGCGCTTGGCAAACTCGTCCTTCAGACCGGCCATGTATCCCAGCTCGGTGGTGCAGACCGGGGTGAAGTCCTTGGGGTGGCTGAACAAGACGGCGTATCCGTCGCCGATCCAGTCGTGGAAATGAACCTCTCCGGCGGTGGTGTTGGCGGTGAAGTCAGGGGCGGTGTCGTTGATCCGCAAGGACATGGTTTCCTCCTACTTGTTGCGGAAAAAAATACAGCAAGGTTCCGCGACCTTGTCTGGCGCCCCGGCATTTTTATGTGCAACTCCGGGCGCAGCCAGTCACGATCCATTGATACCAGATAGGCTGGCGAAGCGCCCTTGCCAATCCGCCGCTCCGGGTTGCACCATGCCCGGCGCCAAAAGGAGTACGATTCGAACATGATACCCGGACTGACCAGCCGCCGCCGCTTCTCCGACCTGTCCGACCAGGAGATTCTGGCGCTCGCGATCTCGTCCGAGGAGGACGATGCCCGCATCTACGAAACCTATGCCGAACGCCTGCGCGCCGAGTTCCCGAACTCGGCCGCCATGTTCGACGAGATGGCCGAGGAGGAGCACCAGCACCGCCGCCGCCTGATCGAGCTGCACAAGAAGCGTTTCGGCAACGCGATCCCGCTGATCAGGCGTGAGCATGTGGCCGGCTACTACGCCCGCAAGCCGGTGTGGCTGGTCGAGAATCT